>NZ_DAIOEU010000093.1:0-12049 GCF_036746095.1 Dyella sp. | reverse complement strand
TCAAGCGCATCTACGGTGTGCTGGAGCGCCAGTTCAGCAACTACTACACCAAGGCTTCGACCCTCAAGGGCAATACCGGCGAGAACTTGCTGCGTTTGCTTGAGAGCCGCCTGGACAATGTCGTCTACCGCATGGGGTTTGCGGTTACCCGCGCCCAGGCTCGCCAGCTTGTTTCGCACAAGGCGGTGCTGGTGAATGGCAAGAAGGTCAACATTCCGTCCTATCAGGTGCGCCCGGGCGATGAAGTCGCACTGACGGAGCGCGCACGCAATCAGCTGCGCGTGCAAGAAGCCGCCACCGTGTTCGACACGATGGACCTGCGCCCGCAGTGGATCGAAGTGGACGCCAAGAAGTTCGCCGGCACGTTCAAGTCGGTCCCGGATCGCGCCGATCTGCCGACCGACATCAACGAAGCGCTGATCGTCGAGCTTTATTCGAAGTAATCAACCGGAGCCCTGCATGGCAGTTTCGTCAACCAGCGTACTGCGGCCTCGTGGCCTCAGCGTTGAACAGCTCGGACCGAATCGCGCCAAGGTGGTGGTTGAGCCGCTTGAACGCGGTTTCGGCCATACCCTGGGCAACGCGTTGCGTCGCGTGCTGCTCTCATCGATTCCCGGCAGCGCCATCGTCGAGGTTGAAATCGATGGCGTGCTGCACGAGTACACCACCCTGGAAGGTTTGCAGGAGGACGTGATTGAAGTCCTGCTCAACCTCAAGGAAGTGGCCATCCGTCAACATACGGGTGATGAAGTCACCCTCACCCTGTCCAAGAAGGGCAGGGGCGTGGTCACGGCAGGCGATATCGTCGTCGACCACTCGGTGGAGATCATCAATCCCGAACATGTGATCTGCCACCTCACCAAGGACATCACGCTGAACATGCGGCTGAAGGTGCGTCGTGGCGTCGGCTATCAGCCAGCCAGCTCGCGTCAGCACCCGGACGACGAGGCGCGCCCGATCGGTCGCCTGCAGCTGGATGCTTCGTTCGCCCCGGTGTTGCGTGTGGCTTACGAAGTGGACGCTGCTCGTGTTGAGCAGCGCACCAACCTCGACAAGCTCGTGCTCGACATCGAAACGAACGGCACCATCGGTGCGGAAGACGCGGTGCGCAAGGCCGCTGAGATCCTCAACGACCAGCTGTCGGTGTTCGGCGATTTCTCGCGTCGCGAGAGCGCTACGGACAAGGCGGAAAAGGGCGGTTTCGACCCCTTGCTGCTCCGTCCGATCGACGATTTGGAGCTCACCGTCCGTTCGGCAAACTGCCTGAAGGCCGAGAGCATCTACTACATCGGCGACCTGGTGCAGAAGACCGAAGTGGAATTGCTCAAGACGCCGAACCTCGGCAAGAAGTCGCTCACCGAGATCAAGGATGTCCTCGGCGTACGCGGCCTTGCACTCGGCATGAAGCTCGAAAACTGGCCGCCGCCGGGCTTGTCGCACGGCATGCAGCTGGGCTGATGATTGGCACCGACGCTCATCACGCCGGTGCAATCAGTTATTGGGGAGTAGGCGTTTTAGCCTCCCCGGATATCAACAGACGGCCTCCATGGCCGCACAGAAGATAGCTTGGCGATCCACTTTGATCGCTAACAGACGAGCCTGGCGAGTGTTGATTGTCAGCCAGGCATCCGAAGCAGTCATTCACGATTGCACTCTTAAAAGGCCCATTGCATCAAGGGCTTTAACAGCGGGAAACCGCGGGAAACCGGTTTATTGGCCGGTTTTTCATAACAACAGACACTAAGAGAGTTTTAGCCATGCGCCACCAAAAATCCGGACGCAAATTCAATCGCACCAGTTCGCATCGCGAAGCGATGTTCAAGAACATGGCTGCCTCGCTGATCAAACACGAGCTGATCCGTACAACCCTGCCCAAGGCGAAAGAACTGCGCCGCGTGGCAGAGCCGCTGATCACCCTGGCCAAGTCTGACAGCGTGGCCAACCGCCGCCTTGCTTTCGCACGCCTGCGCGACAAGCAGGCCGTGGGCAAGCTGTTCGTCGAATTGGGGCCGCGTTACCGCGAGCGTCCCGGTGGCTATCTGCGCATTCTCAAGTGCGGTTTCCGTCCGGGCGATAACGCTCCGCTGGCGTACGTTGAGTTGGTGGATCGCCCGCGTGCCGAGACTGCCGCCGAATAAATCCAAACATTTTTGGACGTCCAAATGCAAACCCCGCCGGGTAACCAGGCGGGGTTTGTTCTTTTTGGAGGTCATGGCATGCGCCTGCTGACAGCGTAGCGGGGAGCGGGTAATGTCAACATCCCCACCCCTACGGCACGGTTTCCATGAATCCCCTCCGCTGGTCCTATCGCGTCAGCTTCTTTGTTGGCTTCCTGATCTGTATCGGACTGCTAGGTTTTGCGGTGTTTGCCGAATATCAGTGGGGGTTCGAGCCTTGTCCGTTGTGCATTTTTCAGCGCATCGGCTTCATGGTCATGGCGGTGTTCTTCCTAATCGGCGCGATCCACGGGCCGCGTGCAGGCGGACGCTGGTTCTACACCGGCATTGTGCTGCTTGGCGCTCTGTTCGGCATCGTCGTCGCTGTTCGTCATCTATGGATCATGTCGCTGCCACCGGATCAGATTCCGGCCTGCGGCCCAAACCTGGCATACATGTTTGATGCCTTCCCCTTTCAGAAGGCTCTGAAGATGGTGTTCACCGGCTCGGGCGAGTGCGCCAAGATCCAGCCGATTCTGGGTCTTCCCATTCCGCTGTGGTCCCTGTTGTGGTTCGTTCTCCTTTCGATACTGGCGGTCCGCGCGAGCCTGCGGCGCGCTACGCCGAGGTTGCGCTTATGAGTGAGATGGCATCTTCCGCCGAGACGTTGAACTGGGCGCCGACGTCCTGGCACCAACGCAAAGCCCTGCAGCAGCCGCATTACGAAGACCATGTAGAGCTGAATCGCGCACTCGACGAGCTGTCGCACCTGCCGCCGCTGGTGACGTCATGGGAAGTGCTGGCGCTGAAGCAAGCGCTGGCCGACGCCCAGCAAGGCAGGCGGTTCCTTTTGCAAGGCGGCGATTGCGCGGAAAGCTTTGCCGATTGCACGAGCCCGGTCATCTCCAACCGCTTGAAAGTGCTGTTGCAGATGAGCCTGGTGCTGGTGCACGGCCTCAAACAGCCTGTGTTGCGCGTGGGCCGCTTTGCCGGGCAATACGCCAAGCCACGCTCGGCCGACACCGAGACACGCGACGGCGTCACACTGCCCAGTTTCCGCGGCGACGTGATCAATGGACCGGAGTTCACCGCCGAAGCGCGCCGTCCCGACCCGCAGCGTCTGATCCGCGCGCATGCGCATTCCGCGCTTACCATGAACTTCGTGCGTGCCTTGATCGATGGCGGTTTTGCCGATCTGCATCACCCGGAGTACTGGGATCTCGCCTGGGTGGAACATTCGCCACTCGCCGCCGACTATCGCCGCATGGTGACGGGCATCGGCGATTCGCTGCGTTTCATGGAAACGCTGGCAGGCCCCATCGCGGGCTTTACACGCGTGGATTTCTTCACTTCGCACGAAGCCTTGCTGCTGCACTACGAGCAGGCACTTACGCGCCAGGTTCCGCGCCATCGCGGCTGGTTCAATCTTTCCACGCATTTCCCATGGATCGGCATGCGCACCGCCGCGCTCGATGGCGCCCATGTGGAATATTTCCGTGGCATCCGCAATCCGGTCGCGGTGAAAGTGGGGCCATCGGTCACGGCTGAACAACTGTTGCCATTGATCGATGCCCTGAACCCCGAGGACGAACCAGGCCGCCTTACTCTCATCCATCGCATGGGGCACGCACACATTGCCGAAAAGCTTCCGTCGCTGCTGGATGCGGTAAAGCGGGAGGGGCGACGCGTGTTATGGGTTGCAGATCCCATGCATGGCAATACCGAGAGTACCTCCAATGGCTACAAGACGCGTCGCTTCGACAACATTCGCAGCGAACTGGAACAGGCGTTCGACATCCACGCCACCGCCGGTACACGGTTGGGTGGCGTGCATCTGGAGCTGACCGGCGAGGACGTCACCGAATGCATGGGAGGCGCCCGCGATTTGAGCGAAGCCGACCTGCAACGTGCCTACAAGTCGATGGTGGACCCACGCCTGAACTACGAGCAGTCGCTGGAACTGGCCATGCTGATCGTGCGCAAATCCGGGCCTGTGCGCTGACACCAGGCAAGCCGCGCGTCAATGTGCGGTTTGCCTTCCTGCTTCCATGCGCAAACGCTGTTGCAGGTTGCGCTGCCCCTCCTGTGCATACGCTTTACACGCTTGGGTATCGATCAACGGATTGGGCTTGCCTGGCGCAATGCGTGCTGCGCGCTCAAAAAAATCCTTGGGCGGATGAGGAATGAGCAGGATGTCGCATGGCAGCGTCGATAGCGTAGAAAGTGTGCGCCGATAACCAGCGATCCGTTCCGGGCGGCCCGGATCGGTGTAGCGATAGTCGTGATTGGTGAGCAGCGAAATGCTGTCGGCATACACCATCGACAGACAGCGATCATCTTCGCAGGAGCGCCACGTCCAGCCCGTGCTGCCCGGCATGTGGCCTGGCATCGCATGCATCTGCAAGGCCAGCGGCCCCACGCGTACCGTTTCACCGTCGGTAACGATTCGCACATCGCTGACTTTTGGATAGGCATGCACCATTCCGCGCTGCGGATCATCGGGATCATCCCCGCCCAGTTCCAGGGCTTTTGCGGACTCGGCGCTTGCGGCAACCTGCGCGCCGCTATCGTGAGCGATGGCGGCGATGGCGCCCGCATGATCGAAATGCGTATGCGTGTTGAGAATCAGCTTGATGTCCTGCACCCGAAAGCCCAGTGCGCGGATATTCGACTCGATCATGGTGGCATTTTCAGGCAAGGTGCCGTCGATCAGGACGTGTCCTTCCGGCGAAGTGACAAGAATCGCGCTGAGGCCGCGTGAACCTACGTAATAACTGTTGCCGTAGATACGAAAAGGCTTCTGTTTCTGAGCCCAGGTGATGGGGGAATGCGAATCGACTGGCGCTGTCGGCGGCACTGCATAAGCGCTCACTGCAGAACAGCTCAGTACGATCGCGCATAACGTCATCTTAGTGTTCACAGACACCTCCATGCTGTGGTGGAGGCCTCACTCTACGTGCCAAGGCGGGCCGAAGAGAGCAGTTCTCGGCCCGTCCGGTGGTCAGTTAATGGCTTTGCGCGGACACTGGCGCGTACGCGTCGCCATCCACGATGGGCAGGAATTTGGGCGCCTGCCATGCATGCGTATGCTGCTCGAAGCCATAAGCAATCGAGATGAGCGTCGGCTCGCTCCACTTGGTGCCAAACAGCACAATGCCTACTGGCAAGCCATGCGCCCATCCTGCCGGCACCGTGATCGACGGGTAGCCCGCCACCGCTGCCGGTTGGGATGCACCGCCAATGGTGGGATTGCCGCTGACGATGTGGTCGCCCAGCACCAGGTCAGTGAGATACGCCGGTCCCCATGATGGCGAGAGCAGGGCATCCAGGTGATTTGCCTGCAACGCGGCATCGATGCCTTGCGGTCCTGACAGCTGTTTCGCCTTGTTCAAGGCGTCCACGTAGGCCTGGTCAGTCAGCGTTCCCTTCGCTTGTGCCTGCTCGAACAGGTCCTGCCCGAACCATGGCATTTCGCGAGCAGCTTCCTGTTTGTCGAACGCGATCAGGTCGGCGAGGTTTTTTACTTGCAGGCCCTTGCGCCCAGCCAGGTACGCGTTGAGATCGTGCTTGAAGTCGTACAGCATCACGGTCATTTCCGGATCGCCGAGTTCGGTCAGATGCGGCAGTGTCACCGGATCGACGATGATCGCGCCTTGCGCCTTCATCACCGCAATCGCTTCATCCAGCACGCGGTCGGCATTCGGTTCGTTGCCTGCCAGTTGCCGCACCACGCCGATGCGTTTGCCGCGCAAGCCATTGGAATCAAGGAAGCGCGTGTAATCGGTAGCGTGTTTGTCCGCATCCGCGGTGGCCGGATCATGCGGATCGCTGCCGGCCAATGCCGTGAGCAAAATCGCTGCATCAGTGACGCTGCGCGCCATCGGGCCGGCGGTGTCCTGGTTATGGCTGATCGGGATGATGCCACTGCGGCTGACCAGGCCCAGCGTCGGCTTGATGCCCACGATGCCATTCATCGATGCGGGGCAGATGATCGAGCCATCGGTTTCCGTACCCACCGCCACCGGCACCAGACCCGCCGCCACCGCTACCGCGGAGCCCGAGCTCGATCCGCAGGGATTGCGATCCAATGCATACGGATTGCGCGTTTGCCCACCGCGGCCGGTCCAGCCACTGCTGGCGTGCGCAGAGCGAAAATCCGCCCATTCGCTCAAATTGGCTTTGCCCAGAATCACGGCGCCCGCCTTGCGCAGGCGCGTTACCAGGGCGGCATCCTGCGGGGCCGGCGCGCCCATCAGGGCCAGCGAGCCGGCGGTGGTCAGTGTGCGGTCGCCGGTGTCGATGTTGTCCTTCAGCAACACCGGAATGCCATACAACGGACCATGCGACGACTTGCGTTTCGCATCCAGCTTTGCCGCTATCGACGTAGCATCCGGATTCAACTCCAGGACCGAGCGCAAGGTGGGACCCGCTTGATCGATCGCATGGATGCGCGTGATGTCGTCCTGCACCAATCCCTTGCTGGTGAGCTTGCCGGCATCCATCCGTTGTTGCAGTTCGGTCATGCTTTGCCAGCTCACATCATTGTCCTGGGCAAAAAGTGGCGCAGAGGACAAAACAACAAACGCTAGTGCGGCGCACAACAGCGACGGGCGAAGCATGGCGACAACCTCCTGGCGTGGTGTGATGCCGCAGCATAACCGCAGGCGTCACGGCTGGCGCATGCGGCGCCCCTATACTTCTGGCATGGGTACCAGGGGCCGGCCGATGTCGATGCGATGGATGTTCCCGTTCGCCTTGCTGCTTTGCGGTGTGCTTGCGCACGCCGATCAAACCGCCGTATCGGACACGCTGCAGCAACGCATCGCCGCCTGCACGACCTGCCATGGCGTGCATGGCGAAGGCTCACCCGGTAGCGGTTTCTTTCCGCGCCTGGCTGGCAAGCCAGCCGGCTACCTCGCCTTGCAGATGCAGAACTTCCAGCGCGGGCTGCGCAAATACGCGCCGATGGAATACACCGTGCGCCTGCTCACGCCGGAATACATGCATGAGATCGCCGTGTATTTCTCTGCGCAGCAGGTACCGTACGAACGCAAACCGGTACCGGCGCTGGCGCCGTCGATGCTGCAGCGTGGCCAACAGCTGGTCACCGACGGCGACCCGGCTCGCCAAATACCTCCTTGCCAGGCATGCCACGGCAAACAGCTGACCGGTACCGAGCCTTCGGTGCCAGGGCTGGTCGGCCTGCCGTACGACTACATCAGCTCGCAGTTGGGATCATGGCGTACGGGCACACGTGCATCGGCGGCGCCCGATTGCATGGCGCAGATTGCCAACCGCCTCGCACCCGCCGACATCACCGCCGTATCGGCATGGTTGGCGAGCCAGGAAACGCCAGCCGATACACATCCGCAACCCGCAGGTTCGATCACGCCGCCTTTGCGCTGCGGCGTGCTGCAAACGCAAGGAGGTGGCGCATGACGCGGTTGCGTTGGCTATGGATTCCCGTCGTGCTGATGGTGATCGTGTTGGCCGGTAGCTGGTGGTTGTCGCAGCGGCATCCACAGCAGCCTGCCGGTTCGGAAGATCCTGCCATCGCGAGCATGCTCAAGGATCCTGGCGTGATTGCCAAAGGCCGCTATCTAGCCTCGGCCGGCGATTGCGCTTCCTGCCACACCACGCGCGACGGGCAAGCGTATGCGGGCGGCCGCATGCTGCCGACGCCGTTCGGCAATATCCCGGCGCCCAATATCACGCCGGATACGGAAACAGGCATCGGGAGCTGGAATTTCAACGACTTCTGGCGTGCGCTGCATGACGGCATCGGACGCCGGGGTGAACCGCTCTATCCCGCGTTTTCGTATACCTCGTTTACCAAGGTCACGCGCGAGGATGCCTTGGCCATCTTTGCGTACCTGCGTTCGCTGCCGCCCGTGCACCAGCCGAATGCAGCGCTGGGATTGCGCTTTCCCTACAGCGTGCGCAGCACGCTTACCGCGTGGCGTGCGATGTACTTCAAGGCAGGCGTGTACCAGCCGAATGCCGCGCAGTCTGCATCGTGGAATCGTGGCGCCTATCTGGTGCAGGGGCTTGGGCACTGCAACGAATGCCACGCCATGCGCGACCAATGGGGCGGTTTGGAAGGCCATGCCGCGTTGTCGGGCGGGCTGATTCCGGAGCAAGGCTGGTATGCGCCGGATCTGAGCACGCAGGCCAACGGCGGCCTGCAGGGCTGGAGCAGGCAAGACATCATCAATGTGCTGAAGACTGGGCAATCATCGAAAAGCGCAGCCATGGGGCCGATGGCAGACGTGGTGGCCAGCAGCACGCAATATCTGCGCGACGAGGATCTGCAAGCCATTGCCGACTATCTGCTTTCGCTACCGGCGCGTGCGACGCCGGCACCGATGCGCGCAAGCTTCGACAGCCAGTCGCTGGTCGATCGCGGCAACGCTGTCTACGTCGAGCGCTGTGCGAATTGCCATGGCAAGGATGGTGCGGGCGTGCCAGGCATCTATCCGGCGCTGGATGGCAATCCTGCCGTGGTGGATCCCATTGGCATCAATGCCGCGCGCGCCGTATTGCTGGGCGGGTTCTCTGCCGCGACGGCGGGCAATCCGCGGCCGTATTCCATGCCGCCGTATGCGCAGCAGCTAAGCGACGCGGATGTCGCGGCGGTGGTGACGTATATCCGGCACGCCTGGTCGAACCATGCCACCGCGGTCCAGGAGCGTGACGTGGCGACCTATCGGCATACGCCGATCGACTGAGTTCTCATGGCATCCGTTGCTGTTGCACCTTGTTCGGCCCGGCGACTTTCACCTGCTGGCCTTCAGACAGGGAATCCGACGGGCTCAGCACGATGCGATCACCATCATTCAACCCTTCGGTGATCTCCACCGTACTGCCAAAATCGCGCCCTAGCGTCACCGGCTGCAGATGCACGCGTTGCTGCCCATCCACCAGCGCAACACGCAAACCTTCGGCACGGAACAACAACACGTTGGCGGGAACAACGTAGTTGCGCGTCGCGGTGGATACCTGCAGTTTCACATTGGCGTAGACGCCTGGCAGCAACTGCTGTTCGGTGTTGCTTACATCGATTTCCGTGCGCAACGTGCGCGTGTTCGGGTCCAGCGCATCGGCGGTGCGCGCCACGGTGCCGGTGATCGGCTTGGCGCCGTAGGTGTTGAGGCTGACGTCGGCGGGCATGCCGACGTGCACGCTGGCCGCATAGGTTTCCGGCACGTCCACGAATACGCGCAGCGTACGGGTATCGGCAATCACGAATAGATTGCTGCCGCTGGCGCCGGCATCCACCAATGCGCCGATATTGAGATTGCGCTGCGTAACGACGCCGTCATACGGTGCCTCGATGTGCTTGAAGTCTTCGAGGTTCTGCAAGCGGGCCACGTTTGCTTCATCCGCCTGCACGGTCGCGGCATCTGCCTTGTACTGCGCCAGATACTGGTCGGCCGTTTGCTGCGCGATCAACCCTTGTGCCGCCAGTTTCGCGTAGCGATCAGCCGTGACTTTCGCGAAGTCCATCGTGGCCTGGTCGGTACGCATCTGCGCCTTTCCTTGCAGCAACTGGTTGTCGACGTCCGGCGTGTCCAGGTCGGCCAGGCGCTGGCCTTTCTTCACCTTCGCGCCAATGTCGACATACCACTTGGCGACATAGCCGGTCGTGCGCGCATACACCTGCGCGTCCTGCCATGAGGTTACCGTGCCAGGCAAGCTCAGGCTCTGATCTTTAGGCGATGCCTTGGGCGCGGTCGTGGCGACGGTGGCGATGGCGTTGCGGTCCGTGTCCGCAGTCAGTTCATGGCGCGCCTGCACGCGCTTGACGATGCCAAAGACGGCCAGCACCACCAGCACGACGCCAAGCCCGATCAGAACGAGCCGTGCGCCGCGCGAAGGCTTGGCGGGGTGCGGAGCATTGACAGAAGACATGATGGCTCTCACGTTGCAGCCGCATCGAGACGCGCCTTGCGGCGCCGATGCAGCAGACTGAAAAAGGTCGGTACGAAAAACAGGGTGGCGGCGGTGGCCAGCACCAGGCCGCCGATCACGGCGCGGCCCAGCGGGGCGTTCTGCTCGCCGCCTTCGCCCATGCCCAGCGCCATCGGCACCATGCCGATGATCATCGCCAGCGCCGTCATCAGCACCGGACGGAAACGCTGGAAGCCGGCCTCGACCGCGGCTTGCACCGGGTCGCCGTGATGCGCGAGCCGTTCACGCGCAAAGCTGATCACCAGGATCGAGTTGGCGGTGGCCACGCCCATGCACATGATCGCGCCCATCAAGGCCGGTACCGATAGCGTGGTGCCGGTAAGGAACAGCATCCACACCAGGCCGGCCAAGGCGGCCGGCAGGCCCGCAATGATGATCAGCGGATCCAGCCAGCTCTGGAAATTCACCACGATCAGCAGATACACCAGCACGATCGCGAACAGCAGTCCGCCCAGCAGCCCCCGGTAGGAAGCCTGCATGGTCTGCGTCTGGCCGCGCAGGTTGACGTTCACGTCACGCGGCAGATGTTTGGAGTGCTCGTCGATGACGCGCTGCACGTCGCTCGCTACCGTACCAAGGTCGGTGCGATCGACCGAGGCATACAGATCCATGGTGGGCCGGGTGCTGTAGTGCGTAACGATGGCCGGCCCTTCGCTGCGCGAGAAGGTGGCCAGGTTCTGCAGTGTCTGGGTGGTGGTCGAGCCGGACGAACTGCTGCTTGCCGTGCTGTTGTCCGAAGCGCTGTGGATCGGCAGGTTCTTCAGCGCCTGCAGGCTGTCCATGCGGTATTGCGGCGTCTGCGTGGCAATGCTGTAGCTGATGCCGGTTTTCGGATCCACCCAGAAGGTGGGGCTGACCTGCGAAGAGCCTGCCAGCGCGGTCAGCAGGTTGCTCGCCACGTCCTGCGTGGTGAGGCCGACCAGGCTTGCGCGCGTGCGATCCACGTCCACATTGATCTGCGGCAGGTTGAGTGCCTGCTGGATGCGCAAGTCGACCAGTCCAGGGATCTTCAACAAATCGCCGTAAAGCTCCTTGGCCACCTGGGACGATGCGTCCGCATCGTGGCTGGACACTTCCACGTCGATGGGCGCGGGCGCGCCAAAGTTCAGAATCTGGCCGACCATGTCCGCCGGCAGAAACGAGAAGATCACGCCCGGATATTTCTGTGCAAGCTGCCGCCGCAGGCTGCGCACGTAGTCGATGGTGGGATGGTGGTCTTCATCGAGCGTCACGAACACATCGCCATCCGACGTACCCACCACGCCGGTATTGCTATAGGAAAGATTGATGCCGCTGTAGGGAATGCCCAGCGTATCGACAATACTGGCCAGTTCCTGCTTCGGGATCGTGTCGCGAATCACGCCCTCGATGCCATCGGCAAGCCGTGCTGTTTCCTCGATGCGCAAGCCCACCGGTGCGCGAAAGTGCAACTTGATCTGGCCGCCGTCGACATAGGGAAAGAAATCGCGCCCCAGCCACGGCACCAGCAAACCGACCGACAAGGCACAGCTGGCGAAGAACAGGATCGCAAACAAGCCGCGATGGCGCTCGGTGGTTTCCAGTGCGCCGCGATAACCTTCGCGCAGGCGTTCAAAACGGCGCTCGAAAGCGAGCTGGAAACGGCTCATGGGGCCGTTCGCCTGCTTGTCGTGGTTGTGCTTCTTCAGCCAGAACAGCGAAAGCGTCGGCACCAGCGTTCGCGACAACACGTACGAAGCCAGCATGGCGAACACCACCGCTTCGGCCAGTGGCGCGAACAGATACTTGGCCACGCCACCGAGGAAGAAGATCGGCACGAACACGATGCAGATCGACAAGGTCGATACGAACGCAGGTACCGCGATCTGGTGCGCGCCTTCCATGATCGCGTCGTAGACCTCCTTGCCTTCTTCCAGGTGCGAGTTGATGTTCTCGATCGTCAC
>NZ_DAIOEU010000092.1:0-12232 GCF_036746095.1 Dyella sp. | reverse complement strand
GACCGGCATTCGCCGTTGTAAAGCGCCTCCGCTTTCGCGGGAATGACGGCCATAGAGCTTCTGGCCTTTTCGAGTCGCGGCATCGACAGGCGACGCTAAGCGCTTGTGATCCATCATGTCGCCATGGATTCGCAAAACGCATGCCGGACAGCAGTGGGTTTTCGCCGGAATGACGACACGCTCTGAAACGGCACCGACGCGAGCCTTCAGTTCGGAGCATTGACCCTAACCCGCCCCTGCAAGCAGGCGAGGGAACAGCAGGGTAATTTCACATCACTTATTTCGCGGACGCAGCCTCTTCAATCAGCTTCGCCACCGCATCCGGATGCGACACCATCACCACATGCGAGGCACCTTTGACGACTACGACATTCCTCGCATGCGCACGCTGGGCCATGAACGCCATGACTTGCGGTGGAATGTTCTTGTCTGCATCGCCATAGATGAACCAGGAAGGGATCGTCTTCCATGCCACTGCGCCTGATTTTTCATCGAGTGCGGCTTGGGCCAGTGGACGCTGCGTTGCAGCCATCAGCGCTGCCTGGGCTGCCGGCACGTCGGCCGCGAATTGCGCGTGGAATTTTCCCTGCAGAATGTAGAGGTCCTTGCTGCCGTCGGCGAGTTCGGCCGGTGGGGCCAGCGCCTGGCCCAGGGTGCTGCCGGGGAACTTGTCTGCCAGTTCGGCGACGGTTTCGCCGGTGTCGGGAGCGAACGCACTCACGTAAACCAGCGCCTTGACGTTCCCATGGCCGTTGGCCGCTTCGGTGATGACATTGCCGCCATAGGAATGGCCGACCAGCACGACAGGACCTTTCAAGTCGCCAACCAGGCTGCCGATGTATGTGCCATCGCTCTTCACGCCACGCAACGGGTCGGCGGCGGCGATCACGAAATAGCCGTCTTTTCGTAGCAGCTTGATGACGCCATTCCAGCTCGACGCATCGGCGAAGGCGCCATGTACCAGCACGATGGTGGGTTTATGCATGGGCTCCTGGGCGGAAGCGTGGACGCCGACGAACATGGCGGCGGCGAGCAGTAGCGCGGTGAACGTTCTTTTCATTTGTGTCTCCTTGGGTTTTTGTGGCGTAGGTATCTACATGTCTTGCGGGTGTTCATTTCCGTCATTCCGACGAACGCCGGAATGACGAACTAAGCAGCGAAATCAGTGGAAGCACTCGACGCGCGCCATTGCTCAAGCTCTACCAATCTCGCCTGATCCGCTTTCGCAATAGCAGCCAAAGCGTCGCTACCTAATGGCAAGCGCAATGGCGGACGTGGCATGTTGACCAGCACATCGAGGCCGCCGAAAGCGTCGATAGCCGTCTGGACGGCTGCCTGCGCAGCGATGGGGTCGGTAACGTCAAGCGCCACGGCGCGCACCGCATCACGGTGTTGTTGTACAAGTCCTGCAAGCTGCGCGGGGTTGCGTGCGGTTGCTACCAGGCGGTGGCCAGCTTGCAGCACGGCTTCCGATAGCGCGCGGCCGATACCGCGTGAACTGCCGGTGATGAGCCAGCGTAGGGATATGGGGTTCTCCTTTCGTTTTCTGCGAACACGTGAAGAGCCAGGGCGCGCATTTCATCGGTGCGCCTGCCTCTGATGCGCTCAGAGATGGTCGGCATCGATCACGGCTTGCGTGAACGCTTGCGGCGCTTCCTGCGGCAGGTCGTGACCGACGCCGCCGGTGATCAGCCGGAACTGGTACTTGCCGGTGAAATGCTTGGCGTAGGTTTCCGGTTGCGGATGCGGCGCGCCGTTGGCGTCGCCTTCCAGGGCGATCGTCGGCACCGTGATGGCCGGGAATTGCGCCAAGCGCTTTTCCAGCGGTGCGTACTTGGCTTCACCGTTGGCCAGGTCCAAACGCCAGCGATAGTTGTGGATGGTGATGGCGACCTGGTCTGGGTTGTTCAATGCCGCTGCGCTGCGCTCGAAGGTGGCGTCGTCAAAATTCCACTTCGGCGAAGCCTGCTGCCAGATCAGCTTGGCGAAATCGTGATGGTATTGCTCATAGCCAAGGCGGCCACGCTCGGTGGTGAAGTAATACTGATACCACCATTGCAGTTCGGCCTTCGGCGGCAACGGCGCCTTGCCCGATTCCTGGCTGCCGATCAGATAACCGCTCACCGTCACCAGTGACGTGACGCGCTCCGGCCACAGAGCCGCGACGATATCAGCCGAACGCGCACCCCAGTCGAAACCGCCCAGCTCCGCGCGCTGGATATGCAGCGCGTCCATGAAGTCGATCACGTCCTGCGCCAAGGCGGCCGGTTCGGCATTGCGCATGGTGCTGTCCGAGAGGAAGCGCGTGTCGCCGTAGCCGCGTGCATAAGGCACCAGCACGCGATAGCCCTTCGCTGCCAGTGCCGGCGCGACGTCTGCGTAGCTGTGGATGTCATAGGGCCATCCATGCAGAAGAATCACCACCGGGCCATTGGCCGGGCCCATCTCGGCATATGCGACGTCCAGCACGCCGGCGTGCACGTGCTTGAGCGCGCCCCATGGGTCCGGCGATACCGCTTGCGAGGCGGATGGTGGAGCCGGCTGCCCGTCGGCATAGGCGGCCGAAGCAAGACCGGTGAGGCTCAGGGCCAGGGTTGCGGCAAGTGCCAGGTGCGTGCGCTTCATGCTGATCTCCTTGAACGTGTAGAGGGAAATGGAAAGATTCAAACCACGGTGATGACGGCTTGGATGTTGCCGCGCGTCGCCTTCGAATACGGGCAGATCTGGTGTGCGCGCTCGGCAACGGACAAGGCGACGGCGCGATCCAGACCCGGCAGGCTTACGTTGAGGCGTGCCTGGAGGAAGAAGCCTTGCTCGGGGTGGTTGCCCAGGTCGACTTCCGCGGCGACGGAGGTATCAGCCGGCAAGGTGACGTCCAATTCCTGCGCGGCGCGGCCCATCGCGCCAATGAAGCAGGCAGACCAGCCGGCGGCGAACAGCTGTTCCGGATTGGTGCCGGCGCCGTTGGAGCCGGGCAGCGACAGCTTGATGTCGAGGCGATTGTCGTCGCTGCGCGCTTGGCCGTTGCGGCCGCCAGTGGTGGTGGTCCTGCCGGTATAGATGATGGACATGATCGGTTTCCTAAGCGGTTGATGGGCCGCCTCGTGGCGAGGCGTTGGCCGTTGTGCATAGGAAACCGCGGCGGCGTATCCCGGTTGTGTCCAGGCAAGCGCCGAAAGGCATCGAAATGTGTAGCGGAGGGGGATCGATACGTTTTGATACAAACGCTCGAGATATCCGGGTACGTGCACGCCATGGTGGGGTTCGGCTGCGCCTCACCCCAACCTACAAGTACCTCGTAGCCTCGCAGGTTGAGGCGAGCGGCACGCGAACCCCAACATCGGGGCATAGGCATCTACACAACTTGCTGGACGGGCAAATCTCGCCTCGTCGTCATTCCGGCGAAGGCCGGAATCCAGTCTAAATACGCTGTGGGAAGCACTCGAAAATCGGCTTTGTGTCCTTCGGATGGCATGTTTGAACTGGATTCCGGCCTTCGCCGGAATGACCGTGAGACCCTGGATGCCAGAGATGTTACAAACCGATACAAAAAGCCACCAAGGCAGACACGTTCCAGATAAACCGCGGAGGTTCCATAGGCGCCACCACCTGCTACAGGCCATCGACCCATGACCTCTCCGCGCGTTACCACCATCCTGGCCGCACTGAGCGCAACCTTGATCATGTTCCTGCCTATCGCCTGGACCAGACCCGGTGCCGAACCATCCGCTGCCGTCACGCTGGCGCCCGATTTCACCGGTGCCGATCGCTGGTTCAACTCGCCGCTGCTGAGCATCGACAAGCTGCGCGGCAAGGTAGTGCTGGTGGAGTTCTGGACGCGCGAATGCATCAATTGCATCGACGTACTGCCGCACATCAAGGCGCTCTACGAGAAGTACGCCAGCCAGGGGCTCATCGTCGTTGGCGTGCACACGCCCGAGTACGATGAAGAGCGTGACCCGGCCTTGCTGCAGCAAGCCATCGATCAATTCCAGATCACCTGGCCGGTGGTGGCGGACAACCGCTATCGCATCTGGAATGCCTACGGCAACCGATACTGGCCTGCCATCTACCTGATCGACCAGCGCGGCCAGGTGGTCTATTACCATGTCGGCGAAGGAAACTACGACGTCACCGAGCAGCGCATTCGGCAGTTGCTGGATGCATCGCAGAACACGTAACCGCCACGCAGCCTTGGGAGCGCACGCCTATGGACCACGTCGACAACATCCTCGTCGTCGATGACGACCGCGAGATCCGCACGGGTGTCGTGGAATACCTTCGCAAGAACGGCCTGCGCGCCAGCGCGGCCGTCGATGGCCGCGACATGTTTGCGCAACTGGAAACCTCGGCATTCGACCTGGTGGTGCTGGACATCATGATGCCCGGCGACGATGGCCTGGTATTGTGCCGCACCTTGCGCAGCGGCAAGCATCGCGCGTTGCCGGTTCTGCTGTTGACCGCGCGCGATGACGAGACCGATCGCATCATCGGACTGGAAATGGGCGCTGACGATTACGTGGTCAAGCCATTTTCGCCGCGCGAGCTGCTGGCGCGCATCAAGGCGGTGATCCGGCGCACACGCATGCTGCCGCCGAATCTGCGCATCACCGAAACCACCGACGTGTTGTCGTTCGGCCGGTGGCGGCTGGATACCACCGCGCGTCATCTGCTGGACGAAGAGGGCACCATCGTGCCATTGAGCGGTGCGGAGTTTCGATTGCTGCGCGTATTCCTGGATCACCCGCAGCGCGTGCTTTCGCGCGACCAGTTGCTCAACCTGACACAAGGCCGCGATGCGGAGCTGTTCGATCGCTCCATCGATCTATTGGTAAGCCGCCTGCGCACGCGGCTGGAAGACAACGCCAGGGAACAGTCGTACATCAAGACCGTGCGCAGCGAAGGCTATGTATTCAGCATGCCGATTACCTTGCCCGGAGACGGCGCGTGAGCCGCGTGGCATCATCCATCGCATCGCTGCGCTGGCTGCCGCGCAGCATGGCAGCGCGGATTTACCTGATCATCTTTGTCGGCCTGATGCTGGCGCAAGGGCTTGCCTTTGCGGTGATGCTGTATGAGCGCTACCAAAGCGCCACGGCGACCATGTTCGACACGGTCGAGCATGAAGTGGCCACCTCGGTCGCCATGCTGGATCGCCTGCCGGCCGGCGAACGCGCCGGTGCATTGGGTTTGTTGGAGCGTGACAACTATCGCTTCGTGCTGGGGCATGGCCAGCCGGGTACACCGTTGACGAGCAAGCGCTCGTGGGGGCTGGTGCATCGGATCGAGAAAGAGGTCGGCCCCGGTTATCGCGTGCAGGCCGATTCGACCTCGACGCACCCTGAGCGCTATCAAGTGCATTTCACCTTGCGCGATGGTTCGCCGCTGACGCTGGAAGTCATGCCGCACGGCGTGCCGCCGATCGCGCAATGGCTGCCGATCGTGCTGGTGTTGCAGCTGATACTGCTGCTGGTGTGCACGTGGCTGGCCGTGCGACTGGCCACACGCCCGCTGGCGCAACTGGCGCATGCCGCCGAAACCATGACGCCCACGGCGGATGGCCCGCGAATGAGCGAGCAAGGCCCCGCCGAGGTGGCGCAGGCGGCAGTCGCCTTCAACACGATGCAGGAGCGCATCGCGCGCCACCTCAAGGAACGCCTGCATATTCTTGCTTCGATTTCGCACGATTTGCAGACGCCCATCACCCGCATGCGCCTGCGCGCGGAGTCGCTGGATGAGGGCGAAGAACGCCAGAAGATCCTGCGTGACCTGCACGAGATGGAGCATCTGGTGCGCGAGGGCGTGGCTTACGCACGCAGCGCGCATGGCGGCGCGGAGGTACCCGTACGCCTGGATGTGCAAGCTTTCCTGGAAAGCCTGGTGTTCGATTACCAGGATGTCGGCAAGCCGGTTACGCTGGCGGAATCCATCGGCGGCGCGGCCATGGTTCGCCGGCAGGCGCTGCGGCGCGTGCTGGGAAACTTGATCGATAACGCGCTCAACTACGGCGGCACGGCGGAAGTCAGCGCGTGGCGCAGCAAGGATGGCGCGATGTGCATGGCCGTGTGCGATCGCGGGCCTGGCATTCCCGATGAACAACTGGAACAGGTACTGCAACCGTTTTATCGCCTGGAAGGTTCACGCAGCCGCGATACCGGTGGCACGGGTCTGGGCTTGGCGATTGCAGCGCAGTTGATGCGGGCGATTGGCGGAAGCCTTCAATTATCCAATCGAGAGGGCGGTGGACTCGCGGCAGTCGTTACCTTGCCCTGATGCGTAACTCCAACGGCCATCATTCCCGCGAACGCGCACTGCTGTCCGGAGAATTTTTCGCCGTTCTTGCGGGAAAGCTAAAACGAGTTGATGGCACTGAATTTCCATGGAAATTTTTTGATGCTGGGTGCTATGCCCACGCATTTCTGAAGAACTTCATTTTCCCCGGACAGCAGTGCGCGTTCGCGGGAATGACGGCCATGGGTTGTATGAACTCACAGAAACTTGGCGAATGTATCGATCGGCCGGACCTTCAGCGCATCCAGGTCCCATGCGAGCAGATTGGCGATGGCCGTGGTGTCGGCATGGATCTGCCGCTGTTGGGCCGAGAACAGGCGCCGCGCCCGGTTGCGCCATTGCGATTGCGTCTGCAGCTCAAACGAGATCGCCGCGGCGGCGAGGCGCGTAAGGTCGCCGGTGGAATCCATGCTGATCGCTGCGCGCGCGATCGCAATCAAGCGGTCGTGCGATACCAGCTGATCCACGCGTTTTTCGATGGAAAAGGATTTCGAACTGCGGGCATTGCCAGGTTCAAGCACCGCGTGATAGAGCAGGGCGCACAGCACGCGCTCCACGCGACGCGCCAAACGCTGCTCCGGCGGATCGAGTTCCACCGCATTCGTTTCAATGGTGTGCGCCTGATCAACCCACGACCCGCGCGGACGGGCGCCCGCATCCCGTGGAACACGCCGGGCCGGCCACAGCGGGATCACGTTGCTCGGCACGTTGCACTCGGCTTCGATCAGGAAATTAGTGGTCTTCATGGCACGTTTCCATGCATCGGGCGTGCCAGGCGACGCCCTTGGGAGGCTATCGGCCGTTGGCGCATTCACTTGAACCGGCCAGGCTGGCGCCGGCCGCCTACCGGCAGACAGCCTGGCCCTGGTTCCCACGGCTTCGACGGGCGCCGCGCCCCTGTGAATGGCCGGGCCTGATCGGTTACGGTGCCACCCGGGGCCGGTGTCGCTGGAGGTGAATTGCAGCCCATTCGCGTCACATGCCAGCGCTGGCCGCAGGTGATCTGTTCCACCACTGCCTCGCAAACAGCTTGGCGGCACGTGTCGATTTATCCGCCGGCCATTCGTTGCATGGAGGAAGGCGCACCCCCGATAGGGGAAACATCCATTTGATACGGAACGACTTGCCATGAGATACACCATCCGAACTGTTCTCCACCCGTTCGTGGCCGGCGCGGTTGCCGCCTTGCTTGGCATGCATGGCATCGCATCCCGCGCAGCCGACACCGCACCGCCCGCCATGCCACCCATCACGGCGCCCACCGCCGGCGTGTACCACCTCGACAAATCCCATGCGAGCCTGCTGCTTCGGGTAAGCCACATGGGGTTTTCGACCTACACCACGCGCTTCAGCCGCTTCGATGCCAGCTTGACGTTCGATCCCAACGACATCCCCGCATCCAAGCTCGAGGCCACTATTGAATCGGCTTCGTTGGCAATGGATGCGGCGCCAAAGATGTGCCTCGATATCGTGAAAGGGCCGCAACTGCTCGATACGGCCAAGTATCCGCAGATCGTCTTCCGCTCGGAAAAGATCCGCATGACCGGCGCCAAGACATTTGAAATCGCCGGTACCCTGGCGCTGCACGGCGTCACCCGTCCATTGGTTCTGACCG
Source organism: Dyella sp. (assembly GCF_036746095.1). NCBI lineage: Bacteria > Pseudomonadati > Pseudomonadota > Gammaproteobacteria > Lysobacterales > Rhodanobacteraceae > Dyella > Dyella sp. The sequence goes on along the minus strand of NZ_DAIOEU010000092.1, from coordinate 4,326 downwards.
CCACGTACAACGGCGGCTACGGCGGCATGCCCAACATGGATCCCCATGCACGCATCGGCTTTTCCGCGCACGGTGCATTCAAGCGCTCCGATTTCGGCATGGGCTTCGGCGTACCCGCGCCAGGCAGCACGATGGGCGTGGGCGATTTGATCGATGTGACGATCGAGGCCGAATTCAGCGGTCCGGCATTGAAGGCCGCCGCCGGCAAGTCGCACTGATGCGTAGCTGGGGATGAGCGAAGGCGAATCCCAACGCAAGTAGGTGGGGATGAAATCCCGGCATCCACCATGCCGCCTGAAAGCTGGAACCATCACTCCCGCCGACGTACTGACCTCAGGGCGATCTACATGGGCCGTCATTCCTGCTTTCGCAGGAGCGACGGCCATGAGCTTGGGAATTTGGGCCTTCCCCGGGTGACGAATCGATAGCGCTTGGGGCTGCATTTGCGCCTCGAACCAGCACTTGCCTCGCGATACCGACATATGTAGAGTTATCGCATGACGCGATCCCGAGCCCCCTCAACGCAAACCATGCAGCTCCTCGCCGCATTACTTGCGCAGCGCGCGCAATGGCAGCACGGATACGATCTTTCCGAGCAGACGGGGCTTCCTTCCGGAACGCTCTATCCGATCCTGATGCGACTGAGTGATCGGGGCATGGTCGATGCCAAGTGGGAGCCATCGCCGCACCCGGGCCGTCCGCCTAGAAAGCTGTATCGCCTCACCGCCAAAGGTGCGGCCTACGCCACCGAGCATTCACGGCCCCAAGGCGCGAAATGGCGGCCGTTGTCGCCGGGACGGGCGTGATGGCCAACGGCAACATAAAATTCATCGATCTGGCCACCGGGATTCGATTTGCAACGTGGATCATGCCGCCGCATCGCAAAGAATGGGCCGAGGCCATGCTCAACGAGGTGGCCTACGTCCGAACGCGCCGCGCAGCGTGGTCTTGGCTGCTGGGTTGCACGCTGTTTGCGGTCAAAGAAAGAGCATCCTACGAACTGGCGAGAGCATTTATGCCTAATGGAATTCTCAAGAAATTATTCACGCTAAGCGTCGCGTCGGTCATTGCCGTGATTGGCATATACATGATGCAAAAACCCTATCAGCGCGAACGCATCCTGATCACGCTGTTTCATCATGGATCATCGGCTGCGCACCATGTCAAAGACAGCCATTAGCTCCGGTCGGCTTTCGCCAGAATGACGAGTGCATAATTGAGGCATGCGATATATCCTCCTGATGCTTGCAGTCGTATTGATGCTGGGAACCATGACGACATACGCAGCGGAAAAACCCCTGGCGCCCAAGGTGCTGGTGATCGGACACCGCGGTGCCTGCGCACTGCGTCCGGAACACACCTTGGCGTCGTATGGCAAGGCGATTGCCGATGGCGCCGATTATGTCGAGCCGGATTTGGTGATGACCAAGGATGGCGTGATGGTCGCGCGTCACGAGAACGAGATCGGCGGCACCACCAACGTGGCCGACCACCCGGAGTTTGCCAGCCGCAAGACGACCAAGGCCATTGACGGCAAAGCCGTCACCGGCTGGTTCACTGAAGACTTCACGTTGGCGGAATTGAAAACCCTGCGCGCACGCGAACGTTTGCCGCAATTGCGCAGTACGCAGTATGACGGTGAATTCCAGATTCCCACGCTGGATGAAATCATCGACTTCGTCGCCGCTGAATCCACAGTGGTCGGGCGGCCCATTGGCATCATTCCAGAAATCAAGCACGGCACCTACTACCAGAAGCTCGGCTTGCCGATGGAAGACAAGCTGCTCGCCACGTTGGCCGCGCACAGCTATACGCGCCGCGCACCCGTCGAGATCCAATCTTTTGAAATCGCCAATCTCAAATATCTGCATGGCAAATTGGGTGGCGCACAGGCGCGGCGCGATCATCCCAACATTCGTCTGTTGCAATTGATCGGGCAGTCAAACGAGCAACCTTATGACGTAGCCGCTTCAGGCGGTGCGCTGACCTATGCCCAGATGATGAAGCCGGCCGGGCTGCACGAGATTGCCACGTACGCCGATGCCATCGGACCGGCGACGCGTTCGGTCATTCCACTGCTCGCCGACGGCAGGCTGGGGCGGCCATCGGCCTTGGTGCACGATGCGCACGCGGCGGGTCTGGAGCTGCATCCGTACACGTTCCGGCCGGAGAACCAGTTCCTCGCGAAGAACTTCTGGCAGGGAAGCGATCCAAAGACATTCAATGAGGCCGGTTCCATTGCGGAGATCCACGCTTATCTCAATGCGGGCATCGATGCGTTCTTTACGGACGATCCCGCGATTGGTCGCGAGGCGCTGGATAAGCGCTGAGTCATTCCACGAAAGCGCCGGCCCTGGATGACATCCCGCCCTGCGTTTTTTATTGCAGGGCATGCATAAAAAGCATGTGATGCCGGCCTGAGAGTAGACTGCGCGCGCACCCCTCGGGTACGGCAAGATGGACGATGGCGGATCCTGCTAAGCATCCCTGTATCACTCGCCGGCCGCCAGCCGTGCGCGCTTTCGCGTGCATGGTTTTGGTGGCAATGGCCTGTCTGTCCGGTTGTGCATCGACAGGTGCGGGACATGTCGTCAGTGTTTCGGCCGAAGCGCTGCTTGAAAAAGCGCAGGCACGCGAGATGGAAGCCATCCGCGCGCAATCGGCTCAGGCACAAGAGGAAGCATGGCTGCACTGCGCCACACTGGCGCACGATGCGATGGCGGGCGAACAGGCGGCGACGAAAACGGCGGCTGGCTTGCTTGCCACGCAATGCAGCCGCGCATTCTTCGATCTCGTGGCGCAAGGTGCACCCGTGCAGGTGAAGGCGGGGCGTTTGTTGCTCGGCGCCCTCACGCTTCGTGTGGAATTTCGCGGCATGCCCGATAGCCTCGCCAAAAGCGTCTACCTGGAACCGGCCGACCAGGTGTCGATGGGTCCCCTGGGTGGCGCGCGTCATCATCGAGCTGGGTTTGGCGTGCCGATGGTCGCGTTTTCCTTACCGTGTCCGGATCGGCCCATCTGCCGGCTGTATACGCCGGAGGGTGTTTTTCGGCCGGCCACGCTATGGCTGGAAGCGCCATCCGGGAGAGACCCGCATGACGATGCACCAGTGCTGGTGGTGCAGAACCCGTTGCTGCGGCCCGGACACATTGACGGCCCGAACCGTTACGCCCTTGCCGAAGACGTGTCGGCGCCTTTCGCGCAGTTGCTGGAACGAACGCGGCTGAAGCGGCTGGCCTGGTGGGGCATGATCGGCGGTGCGGAAATCGGCAAGCGATCGGGTTTGTTTCTGCTTGATGACTACGATCCGAACAAGACGCCGATCATCATGATCCATGGCGTTGCCGGGAGCCCGCTGATCTGGGCGCGGTTGAGCAACGCGATCATGGGCGATGCAGACCTGCACCGGCGCTACCAGATCTGGCATGTGGTCTACCAAAGCAACGCTCCGCTGCTGGTGGAGCGCTATCGCGTGCAGCACTACATGGATGACGCCTGGCGCGTGCTCGACCCGGGTGGCCACGCACCGGCACGGCAGGGCGTGGTGTTGGTCGGGCACAGCATGGGTGGCGTGATCGCGCGCTTGCTATGCGCGCAAAGCACGCCGGATGTATGGAACGCGGCGTTTACCGCGCCGATGGATAGCTTGCACTCCGACGCGGACGATCTTGCCACGCTCAAGCACGTGTTCGAGTTCAAGCCGTATGCGGGTGTCGACGAGATCATCTTCATGGCCGCGCCGCAACGCGGAAGCCCTGCCGCGGACGGATTGCTGGGTCGCCTGGTAGGCCTGCTGGCATGGCGACACATCGAAGAGATGGCCGGAATCATGCGCATCGCTACCGAGAATCCGAGCGCCATCCAGCCGGCCATCGAGTCGATTTTTCAGGCCGGACACATCACCAGCATTACCAGCTTGCGGCCCGACGAGCCGGTGTCGCTCGCGGATGAAAAATTGATGCCTGCCCCTGGCGTGCGTTACGACACGATTGCCGGTGTGATGCGCGGGGTAAAGCCACCGGGTGATGGTTACGTGCCATTGAGCAACGCGCTGCTGCCGGGTTCTGCGACCACGTTGATTGTTCACTCCGATCACAAGGTGCCGAACAATCCGGAGGCGATTGTGGATGTGTTGAAGATCTTGCGCGAGCATGGCCATCCGCACGATGTGGTGAGCGCACCATAGGTCGGGATGAGTGGAACGCGAACCCCGACATTTCCGGACAGTTCCGCAAACAACCGTGCCGAGTAGCAGGTATCCCCACGTTTTTTTGCTAGGGCGTGTTAACACTACCATCTGAGTCCATCGACGATGAGCGCGAAATG
>NZ_DAIOEU010000091.1:0-12902 GCF_036746095.1 Dyella sp. | reverse complement strand
GAAGATGGTGGGCGGTACAAGGATCGAACTTGTGACCCCTTCCATGTCAAGGAAGTGCTCTACCGCTGAGCTAACCGCCCGAGAGCCGCGCAGTATACGGGAACGTGGCGGGGCTGAAAAGGCTCCGCCTACCTTGCCGCCTGCTCGCGCAATTGGTGGATGCGGTCGCGCAGGCGGGCGGCCTGTTCGAATTCCAGGTTTTCGGCGTGTTTGCGCATATCGGCCTCCAGCCGCTTGATCAGGACGGACGCCTGGTCGGCGCTGAGACCGGCGTAATCGGCGGCCTCCTCGGCCACGGCGGTCGCCGCCCGGCCTCGCGTCGACTTGCCACGCCCCCGGCCCGGGACTTCGCTGCGGGCGCCTTCCATGATGTCGGCAATCCGGCGCACCACTGATTTCGGGGTGATGCCATGGGCTTCGTTCCAAGCCATCTGCTTTTCACGGCGGCGGCTGGTTTCGTCCATCGCCGCCTGCATCGAGCGGGTGACTTCGTCGGCGTACAGGATTGCTTTGCCGCGCACATTGCGGGCGGCGCGGCCGATGGTCTGAATCAACGAGCCGGTAGAGCGCAGGAAGCCCTCCTTATCGGCGTCGAGAATCGCTACCAGCGACACCTCCGGCATATCCAAGCCCTCGCGCAGCAGGTTGATTCCGACCAGCACATCGAATTCGCCGAGACGCAGGTCGCGGATGATTTCCACGCGCTCCACCGTTTCGATGTCGGAGTGCAGGTAACGCACTTTCACATCGTGCTCGCTGAGGTATTCGGTGAGGTTTTCCGCCATGCGCTTGGTGAGTGTAGTGACCAGCACGCGGTCACCCATGGCAATGCGCTTTTTCGCTTCGCCCAACAGATCGTCGACCTGGGTGCGCACAGGACGCACCTCCACTTCCGGATCGACTAGGCCGGTGGGGCGCACGACCAGCTCCACTACGGAATCACCCGATTTTTCCAGCTCGTACTGCCTGGGCGTGGCCGATACGTAGATCGAGCGTGGCGCGCGGCGCTCGAATTCCTCGAAACGCAGGGGGCGGTTATCCATCGCCGATGGCAACCGGAAGCCGAACTCGACCAGCGTCTCCTTGCGCGAGCGGTCGCCTTTGTACATGGCGCCAAGCTGCGGCACGGTGACGTGCGATTCGTCGATCACCAGCAAGGCATCCGGCGGCAGGTAATCGAACAAGGTCGGCGGCGGTTCGCCCGGTGCGCGTCGGGTGAGATGGCGCGAGTAGTTCTCGATGCCCTGGCAGTAGCCCACCTCGGCCATCATCTCGATGTCGAAGCGTGTGCGCTGATCCAGGCGCTGCGCTTCCACCAGGCGGTTTTCCTTGTAGAGCAGTTCCAGGCGGTCCTTCAGCTCGACCTTGATCGTCTCGATCGCGTTCAACACGCTTTCGCGCGTGCTGGCGTAGTGGGTACGCGGATAGACGGTGTAGCGCGGCACCTTGCGGATGGTCTCGCCGGTGAGCGGATCGAACAAGGCTAGGTTTTCCACCTCGCCATCGAACAGCTCGATGCGTAGCGCCTCGGTTTCCGATTCGGCCGGGAATACGTCGATGACCTCGCCGCGCACGCGATAGGTACCACGGCGCAGTTCCATTTCGTTGCGGGTGTATTGCAGCTCGGTCAGCTGGCGGATCAGCGCGCGCTGGTCGATGCGCTCGCCGCGCGCGAGGATCAGGCGCAGCGACAGGTAATCTTCGGGGTCGCCCAGGCCGTAGATCGCCGAAACGGTGGCCACGATCAGCGAATCCTTGCGCGACAGCAGCGCCTTGGTCGCGGCCAGGCGCATCTGCTCGATGTGATCGTTGATCGAGGCGTCCTTCTCGATATAGGTATCCGACGCGACCACGTACGCTTCCGGCTGGTAGTAGTCGTAGTAGCTGACGAAGTATTCCACCGCGTTATGCGGAAAGAACTCCTTGAATTCGCCATAGAGCTGCGCCGCCAACGTCTTGTTCGGCGCCAGCACGATGGTGGGGCGCTGCACCTGCGCCACCACATTGGCGATGGTGAAGGTCTTGCCGGAGCCGGTAACACCCAGCAATGTCTGCCCCGCCAGGCCGGACTCAAAGCCCTCAACCAGGCGCTTGATGGCCTCGGGCTGGTCGCCGGCAGGCTTGTATGGGGAAACGAGTTCGAAACGGTCGCGATCGGTCATGGGCGTTTATGTGCGGGCGTTCTGGGCCATTTTAAACGCGGGTGCTGACAGAGGTTGTCAGCAGAGGCTGACCGCATCTTTTCCCTCTGTCGGTTGGCATCGGAAAAACGGGACATAGCATGACCCGAATGACATGGACAGATGTAAAGGGCTTCGGGCTGGCCGAGCAGATCGTCACACTGGCAGTGTTGGCCGTGGCTACCGCCATGGCGGTTCCGGCCTTTCACCGAATGCTGGAAAGACATGAGCTGCGTACCGCGCAATCCGATTACCTGGCCGCCTTGCAACACGCACGAAACCTGGCGGTGAACGAGCAGGCGGGTGTCATCTTATGTCCCAGCCGAGATGCACACACTTGCAGCGGCGATGCTTCGTGGAGCCAGGGTTGGCTGGTCGGGCGGGCAAGTGGCGACGATATAGGCCAAATACTCGGCGAACCGCGCTATTCGGGCCGCGGTTATCGCGATCAACTCATCATCACCAATAACGGCAATTCCCGCTATGTGTGGTTTGGTCCCGAAGGGAGCGCGGGAAATACGTGGCAGTCCCTCTTCTTCTGCATGAAGGATGATCCTCAGCGCACGCTGAAGCTAACCATCTCCAAGTCAGGACGAATTAGAGGCGACGTAGAAAGGGACCCAGCTAAATCGCCATGCTCGATTCCAAATTGAGCACATCCACTTGCAGCCGTCATTCCCGCGCAAGCGGCGGAAGCGCGCATGGCCTCAAAGCAACACCGGCCGATCCGGCAACTCATCCGGCCGCGGCCTGCCATGACTCGGAAAATGCCGCTCCAACAGCGCATGCACCTGGGTGATTCCCCGCAACACACCCGCGCGCCATTGCCCGGCGGCGAAATGCTCCAGTATTTCCGTGCAGATCGCGCCCCATTCCTCAGGTTTCACACGACGCGCAATGCCGCGATCGGCAACGATTTCGACGCGGTGCTCCGACATCAACACGTAGATCAGCACGCCACAGTTGTGCTCGGTATCCCATACATCGAGTTGGCCGAACACTTGTCGCGCACGCGTGCCGCTGTCCAGGCCCGACCATACCGCCGGCAGGGGAAGGCGCGATTCGATGGCGACCCGCACTTCGCCCAGATGGGTGTGTTCGCCATCAGCGATCGCAGCCGTCATGTCATCCAGCAATTCCGGCGGGAATCGCCGAGGAAGCTGGAACCAGCCTTCGAACAGATTCGCCCTGATGCGTTGCGCGCGTGTCGGCATTGTCACCAGCTCCCCGATGCGCCGCCGCCACCGAAACTGCCGCCGCCGCCGCTGAAGCCGCCGCCTCCAAAACCACCACCGCCGCCGCGGCCACCAAAACCGCCACCGCCCCATCCGCCGAAGCCACCCCAGCCGCCACCGCCGATGGAGCGGCCCGAGCCCGCCGGCAACAGCATGAACAAGCCGCCGACAATCCCGCCCAGAATACCGATGCCGACGGATGCCAGCACCCACAGCAGTCCACCGATCACCAGGCCACCCAGGGGCGCGCGAACGAGCGCCGGCGCGCGTCCAAACATGCCACGCAGCATGATCAACACGAAGATCGCCAAGAAGAACATGGCTTGCAGATCCGGGCCACGCCGCACCTCGTTGCCTTGCACTGGCGGCGGCAACGGTTCGCCATTGATCAATTGCGTCAAGGCGCCCACCGCATAGCTGATGCCGCCGAAGTAGTCGTTATTGCGGAATTTCGGCGCGAGGTATTCGCGGATGATGCGCGCTGACGCGGCATCAGGAATGGCGCCTTCCAGTCCGTATCCCACTTCGATGCGCACGTGCCGGTCGTTCTTGGCGATAAACAGCAGCACGCCATCGTCGATACCTTTACGGCCAACCTTGTTGGCTTCGGCCACGCGCAGGGAGTAGTCCTCGATGTCGTCGGGCTGCGTGCTGCCTACCATCAGCACGGTGAGCTGCGCGCCTTTCTGCTTCTCAAGGTTGACCAGCTGCCCATCCAACTGATCGATCTGCTGCGACGTCAACGTGCCGGTGAGATCGGTCACATGGCGTGTGAGCTTGGGCACCGCGGGCTGGTCGTCCGCGTGCGAAACAGTCCAGGGCGACAGCAGCGCTATCGCCAGGACCATCAACAGGCGCGCCCAGCGCCGCAACATGTCAGTGCACCGACGCGGCGGGGGCTGGTGTGCCGGTGCCGAAATCCACCGTGGGCGCAGTGGAGATCGCCTTTTCGTTCTCCACCGAGAAATTCGGCTTCACCTGGTAGCCGAACATCTTGGCGGTGAGGTTGTTGGGGAAGGTGCGAACCAGCGAGTTGTACTGCTGCACCGCCTGGATGTAGCGATTGCGCGCCACGGAGATACGGTTTTCGGTGCCTTCCAGTTGCGCCTGCAGATTCTGGAAGACGCCATCCGCCTTCAGGTTCGGATAACTTTCGCTCACCGCCATCAGCCGCGACAACGCACCGGTGAGCTGGCCTTGCGCGGCTTGGAACTTGGCCAGTGCATCAGGATCGTTCGCCAGTTCGGGCGTTACCTGGATGCTGCCCACGCGAGAACGTGCCTGGGCCACTTCCGTGAAGATCTTCTCTTCATGCGTGGCATAGCCCTTCACGGTATTGACCAGGTTGGGCACCAGGTCCGCACGGCGCTGATACTGATTGAGCACCTCAGACCATTGCGCCTTCACCAGCTCGTCCTGCTTCTGGATCGAGTTGTAGCCGCAGCCGGTCAGCATGGCGGCCAGTAGCAGCAGCACCAGAACGCGTAGGCTTTTCATAGGAATACTCCTTTCCTGTGGGCCATCATTGCAGCATCAGGTTTAGAGGGATGCAATCGCTCGTTCTGCACCGGCAACGAGGACAGCGCAAGCAAGCTGCAACGTCAAAACCAGCGCGGCCCCAGAATCAAACCCCAGCACAACACCACCAGTACCAGCAGCACGAACACCGCTGCCGAGCCCATGTCCTTGGCCCGACCGGCCAGCTCGTGAAACTCCGGACTGACCTTGTCCACCACCGCTTCGATGGCGGAATTGAGCAGTTCTACCGACAACACCAGGAACACCGGAAATACCAGGGCGATTTTCTCCAGCGGCCCGTTGCCAACCCACAAACCAACGGGAACCAGGATGACGGTAAGCATCGCCTCCAGCCGAAACGAGGCCTCGTGCCGCCAGCCCGCGCGCAGGCCGTTCATCGACCAGCGAAAAGCGCGCCACAACTGGCGCGGGTCGCCGCGAAACCCGTTCCCCGGCATAACTAAAAAAGCCTGCCCAGAAAGGGAATTACGGGATTTTTTGGCATGGCGGGCAAGGCTCCCGGAAAGGCGGCAACAGGCTGCGCATGATGCCACAAGCGGGCTTGCGAGCCGTCTTCCCGCAGGATTCTGCTTTGCCGCAATGCAACTTTCAGCTAATGGCATTTGCGCTAACCTTCGCCGGATGTGCCTCGCGAAGGCGCTAAAAACAGGTCGATTTCGACCTTGTAGTACACGTAATTCGGAACCATCGCATGACCACTCTGACACGCCCCGTTTCACAAACCCGATCGTTCACCACGGTCTTCCTTATCGAGATGTGGGAGCGCTTCGGCTTCTACGGCATGCAGGTGTTGATGGTCACCTTCATGATGAAGAAGCTGGGCTTCGTCGATATCAGGGCCAACCTGGTCTGGGGCGCGGCGGCGGCCTTGATCTACGCCACGCCGGCGATCGGTGGCTGGGTCGGCGACAAGTTGCTGGGCACGCGGCGCACCATGCTGATGGGCGCGACCATTCTGGCGCTCGGCTACGGCATGTTGTGGATTCCCACGGACACCGCGTCCGTTACGTATCTATCCCTCGGCGTCATCGTCGTCGGCAACGGTTTCTTCAAACCCAACGCCGGCAACCTGGTGCGCAAAATCTACGAAGGCGACGAAACGCGCATCGATAGCGCCTTCACCATCTACTACATGGCGGTGAACATCGGCTCGATGATCTCGATGACCGCAACGCCGTGGATCCGCAACTACATCGGCGCGCTCTACGGCGATGATCTGGGCTGGCACACGGCCTTCGGCGTCTGCTCCATCGGGCTGGTGCTCGGCCTGATCAATTACTCGCTGATGAGCCGTACCTTGTCGCACATCGGCTCGCCGAGCGACCAGCGCCCGATCGACGTCAAGCGCCTGGGCGCCGTGTTGCTGGGTGCGCTGGCAACCGTGTTCATCGCCGCCTTCATCCTGCAAAGCGAAACCGTCGCCAGGTTGTGCGTGTATGGCGCGGGCATCGTGATCCTCTGCATCTTCGTGCACCTGATCCGCAGCAGCCAGCCCAGCGAGCGCGCCGGCCTCACCGCGGCGCTGGTGCTGACCGTGCAGACGATCTTTTTCTTCATCTTCTACGCGCAGATGGCCACGTCGCTGAATCTGTTCGCCCAGCGCAACGTCGACCTGTCGTTCGATATCTTCGGCTTCCATCTGTTCAACTGGATTCCCGAGCAATACCAGAATTTGAACGCCATCTGGATCGTGCTGCTGAGCCCGGTACTGGTCTTCATCTACAACTCGCTCGGCAGGCTCGGCAAGGATCCTTCCGTGGCGGTGAAGTTCGCCTGGGGTTTCGCTGCCGTCGCGCTGGGTTTCTTCATGTACGGCGTCGGCGCGAATTGGGCAGTGAACGGACAGGTGTCTTCGTGGGTGATGATCTGGGGCTACGGCCTGTACTCGCTCGGCGAACTGCTGGTGAGCGGCCTGGGCCTGGCGATGATCGCGCGCTACGTGCCGGAACGCATGGGCGGTTTCATGATGGGCGCCTACTACGTGGCGGTAGGCATCTCGCAATACCTGGGCAGCGTGGTGGCCAACATCGCGCACATCCCGGACAACATCACCGATCCGGTGCAGTCGCTGAACATCTACACGCACCTGTTCAACATTCTCGGCTTCGTGGGCATCGGCTGCACGGTCGTCGCCGTGCTCATCCTGCCGCTGATGAACAAGCTTTCGGCCACCCATTCCGACGCCGCCTACCAGCCGTTGACCGCTGCGCACGGCGAGGAATTCGAAACGCCATGATGCCGACCAAGCCCCTATCCCTTGAAGGGGAGAGGGGCTGCTAGGCTGCGGGCATGCCGCAACATTCCCTTCATCAGCCCTTCGGGCCGCTCGCGCTGACGCGCACCCTCGCCTGGCTGCGCCTGTGCGCCATCGGCGGCCAAAGCATGGCCGTGATGGTGTGCTCGTGGTGGATGCACATCGACATTCCCACGCTTTCGCTGCTGCTGGGCATCGACATGCTCGCCGTGTTCGCGGTGTTTGCCGCATGGCGCATCAGCCAGCCATGGCCGGTGTACGAGTGGGAAACGGTGTGTCACATCGTCGCGGACACGCTGGTGCTGAGCTATCTGCTTTACTTCACCGGCGGTGCGAGAAACCCGTTCGTCACCTTGCTGCTGGTGCCTATCGCACTCAGCGCAGCGGCCCTGTCAGTGCGGGCTATTCTTGCCGTGGCGGCCATTGCCGGCGCGGCGTACTTCGTGCTGCTGCTATGGTTCGTGCCCTTGCCGATGAACGAGCTGACGGCCAACGACCACGGTTTTTCATTGCACGTGGCCGGCATGGGCGTGAACTTTGGCATCACCACGCTGCTGCTTGGCTTCTTCATCAATCGCCTGGCTACGGCGGTACGCAGGCAACAACAGGAAGTGCAACGCGTACGCGAGCGTGCCTTGCGCGACGAAGGCATCATGGCCATTGCCACGCAGGCTGCCGGCGCCGCGCATGAATTGAACACACCGCTGTCGACCATGCGCACGCTTTTGCCGGAACTGCGGCGCGAACACGCCGCCGATGCGGCGCTGGACGAAGATCTGTCCCTGCTGGAAGGCCAGGTGGAACGCTGCCGCACCATCCTTCGCGAGATGGTCGCCTTCGGCAAGGCACAACTCTCACAGGAATTCGAACGAATCACGCTGTCCGCTTTCATCCACGGATGTCTCAAGCGTTTCCAGCTCCTGCGTCCGGAGGCGGAACTGGAGCTGCACGTCATGCCGCAATCGGATCAGGTGGTATTGCGCACCCCGCCCGGCCTGCGCCATGCCTTGCTCAACTTGCTGAACAACGCCGTCGACGCCTCCGCACTGCGCGATTCAAACCACGTCACGCTCGAGGTACGCCGCGATGGCTCGTGGCTGGATTGGATCGTACGCGATCGCGGCCCCGGTTTCGGCCCCGCCGGCACCCGCTCGATGCTGGGCGAAAGCGGCAAGCAAAGCGGCCTCGGCATTGGCCTGGCGCTCGCCGAAGCCACGGCCGAGCGGCTGTCCGGCGAACTGATCGCCACCAACACCGAAAATGGCGCAGAAATGTGCCTGCGGCTGCCCTTGTCCACCATTGCCGAAGGCATGTAGCACACACTGATGCCGCGCCAGCTTTCATCGCGGCACCTCCAAACGCACACACAAGCCTGCTTATCCGGCAAAATGGTCGGGTAACGTCGAACAGAAGCAGCAGATGAACCACCCCATCCCTACCGGCGGCACGCGTCCCTTGCTGATCGTGGACGACGACGCCACCTTTGTACGCGTACTCACCCGAGCCCTGACCTCGCGTGGCTTTGAAGTGATCACCGCCGGCAACGCCGACGAAGCGCGTACGCTTTCGCAACGCCATCAGCCTCGACACTGTGTGTTGGATCTGAAGCTCGGCGAAGAGAACGGCCTGCGCCTGATTCCCGAACTGCGTGAACTCGTGCCCGACGTACGCATCCTGCTGCTGACCGGCTATGCCTCCATCGCCACCGCCGTCGAAGCCATCAAGCGCGGCGCGCACGATTACCTGGCCAAGCCGGTCGACGCCGACGCAGTCGTACGCGCCTTGCTCGAGGGAAGCGATGCAGTACCGCAAGGCGAAGACGAAGTCATCGACGCACCCGAAGCCCCGCTGGCCTTGCGCCGCCTGGAATGGGAACACATCCAGCGCGTGCTCACCGAATGCGACGGCAATATTTCCGAAACCGCACGCCGCCTCGGCATGCATCGCCGCACACTGCAGCGCAAGCTGAGCAAGCATCCGGTGCGCGAACGGCCGAACCAGGGTAGTTGAATCGCGCTACTGCGCTACTGCACATCGATTGCATCAAGTGCAATGCGCAGTTTCTGCCCCGGGCTGCCGGGCCGAAGTTCAAGTTTGCGAAAATAGGCGCCTCCTGAAGCGCCAGGCACTTCGAACGTCCAACTTCGACAACCGTCTTCAGCCATGTGGCAACTGCCGACGCGCTTGCCATCGAACCAGGCCTCCAGCTCCATCGCCATCGACTTTCCGGTGTTGGCGCGATGGAGATTGATTTGTACGATCACTGAGCGTCGTAGATCAGTTCCGCCAGGAACGAACAAAGTCGCCGTATCAACAAGGGTCATGACGCCGTCGCCCGTTGCATTCCATCCCTCTCCCAGCAACAAGCGGCCATAGCCTGCCTGTGCGAAATCGCTTTGAAGCGGCAAATTGAAGGGTGATATCGAGGTCCCGCCGCGTAGATCAACGGAGGAAGCCGGCAACGGGGCGCTCCATGCGGGAGCCAGCACGTTTTTGCCATCCAACCGAAACAGAGCGGCGCGTTCTGGAGGTATGGCGCGTGCTATCGCAAGCTCGCGATCGTTCAACAGGTAGAGCGTGTGCGGATCTAATTGACCGCTCAGCAGTGCGCTTTGCTGAGCGTTATGGAGCGAAAGGAAGTTGTCCATGTCCAAACGCGCCAATTGGACGGCATCCAAGCCCATGCGCTGGCTGTTCGCGTAGAACGCAAGACGCTCCCAGTCTGATGGCTTCGTCAGCGGCACGACCCTAAGGGTGCTATAGCGACGACCTGCAGTGTCCCAGAAAGCGCCATGCAAGCCTGGCACTGATTCATTGCGCGCCCGGCCCGACAACATGACATGCAGATTGATATAGCTGGGAACAAGATCCAGACCCTGCAGGACAATCGCGCCGGCCAGCACAGCCATTTGCCAGCGCACCGGGCAAACCTGCAGCAACACGAACAATGCTGCCACCAGCGCAACGTAATAACTCGCCCAGAACAAACGCCCGGTGGATTGCAATGGGATATGAGAGAGCGCCACCCGCCATTTCTCTGGCAACGGCATATGCCATTGCAAGCCGCCGATCCCGATGTTGCAGGTGACAGCCGCCGCTGCCAGCAACAGGGTCATCCATAGGAGCGGCGTTGGAATGCGTTGAGCACATGGCATCTGTCGACGAACCACTGCGATCACAGCAGCTGACACGATCAACGCCAAACCGCCCAGGCCAAAATAATTGAAGCCTTCGTATTCGCCGGCTGCTTCCGGAAAATTGAGCCCGACATGCGACCAGCCCGATCCATTCACGGGCGCCAGCATGTTCATCTTGTAATAACCGAAGCCTTCGGCTTGCGCACCATGACCGGACACCATGAACAATCCGGCGACCCAGGCAGCAGACACAACCACAACGACGACGCAAAACAGCTCGGGTAGCAACGCCCTGACACGCAAATTCGCCGCACTTTCGTCTGCGACGCGAAAGCGTTGCATGACATCAGCCAACCAGATCGCAGCGGTGATGGCGAAGAGGTAGGCATGCACCATGATCGCCACTGCCAGCAACAACGCCCAGTAACGTGTTTGACGCCTGCGGCCGGGGCGAAGGCAAAGATAGATCGCAGCAAGCACCAGCCAATGGCCCACCAGCGCCATATGTCCGCCCAGCCGCATCAACATGGGCGGCGCAAATAAAAAAAACAGCGTCCCCAATCCTTTCGCGATCGCATTGCGCGCCACCAAACCGAGCAGGCACCATGCAAACCAAGCTTGCAAAATGAAGCAGGCCAGAACCCACAAGCCAAAATACTGGAACGTCTCTGGCAACCATGATGCCCAGGGCTTGAACAACATGGCCAACAGGGGAATGGAATCAGAATAGTAGACCGACGTATGCAGCCCGGCGCCGTAAAGCGGATTGGAGCCAAGTGGCAAGCTCCATGGCGCATGGCGATAAAACGCCCAGCCAAGATAGCTCTGCGCCAAATCCCCCTGCGTCAGCCAGCTGACGTTGCCAGGCTCCAGCATCGCACTGCCCGTGATAAGCAGGCAGGCCAACACGCCAATCAGGACGGGCATCAGCCATGAATCAAGAATGCGAGGGATCCATCCTGTCCTGTACGTCACGTGCGTAATCGCTTGATGAGGGCGCAACAGCATTGCACATCAGACGGATGGGCAACACTTCGGTCGTGGCCCGCTGCCGATCAATCCGTCGAAGATGGCGTGGCCGGCATACCCAGGTGATTCGACGGATCCGGCTCATCGTCATAGATCGCCACGTGCGGCACGCCGTCCGCGCCGATCCAGCCACGAAACATGCCATCGGTATTGAATGGCATCGCGATGTTGCCGTGGGCATCCAGCGCAATGGCGCCACCGTTGCCGCCCATCGAGGGAATTTCCTGGTTGATGACTTCGGCGGCGGCGCGCTGCACGGGTTCCTCCAGCATGGACACCTTCATGCAGATCTCGTGCGCGGCGACGGTGCGGATGTAGAACTCGCCCCAGCCTGTGCCTGATACGGCGCATTTCGCATTCGCATAGGTGCCGGCGCCGATGATCGGCGAATCGCCCACGCGGCCCCAGCGCTTGTCGGTCATGCCACCCGTGGACGTGCCGGCGGCAAGATGGCCGGCGCTGTCGAGCGCCACGGCGCCGACCGTCCCGAAGTGCTTGGCGGTTTCCGGATCATCGTGCGGCTTTTTCTCGCTGTCTTCCTTGAGCGCCTTCTGGAATTGTTGCCAGCGTTCCTCGGTGCGGAAGTAAGAGGGATCGACCAACGGAATGCCTTGTTCTTTCGCGAACGCTTCCGCGCCGTCGCCGATCAGCATCACGTGCGAGGAATGCTCCATCACCGCCCGCGCCAGCAGGATGGGATTTTTCACGCGCTGCACGCCGGCCACGGCACCCGCGCGGCGGCTGTCGCCTTCCATCACGGCGGCATCCATTTCGTTCCTGCCTTCGTGCGTGAACACCGAGCCGCGTCCGGCGTTGAAGTTGGGATCATCCTCCAGGACCGTAATCGCGGCCGTCACCGCATCGATCGCCGGTTTGCCGGCCTTGAGCTGGGCATAGCCGTCTTGCAGCGCCCTGGCCATCGCCGCGCGCACGGCTTTCTCCCGGATCGGGTTCATGTCGCGCTTGATGACGCCTGCGCCCCCGTGGATCACCAGTACTGGCGTGGTGGCGTGCGTCATGGCGGCGATCCCTAAGGCAGTGAGCGCGACAAACAGACAAAACGGCTTCACGCGGCACCTCTTGCAAGCATGGGTTCAAGTTTAGCCAGCCGCCCGCACGTGCTCAGCCGTATGGCACGACGATGACCCCGACGGTCGACACTTTCGCCCTTTGTACCGCATGTCCCGTCGCCGATCCGTCGTATCCTACGCAGTTAACATCCCCCGCAATAAAGGCTTCCCCATGGAAAAGGTTTACGCAAACGCGACGAAGGCTCTGGACGGTCTGCTGTTCGACGGCATGACCATCGCGGCAGGCGGTTTCGGCCTGTGCGGCATTCCCGAGAACCTGATCGGCGCCCTGCTCGCAGCCGGCACCAAGGGTTTGACCATCGTCGGCAACAACGCCGGCGTGGATGATTTCGGCATGGGTCCGCTGCTGAAGACGCGCCAGGTCAAGCGCGTCTACGCCTCTTACGTGGGCGAGAACAAGGAATTCGAGCGCCAGGTGCTGGCCGGCGAACTGGAAC
>NZ_DAIOEU010000090.1:0-12907 GCF_036746095.1 Dyella sp. | reverse complement strand
CTTGATCTGCAGCACTTCGGCATTGACGAGGTAGGCCGGCGTGACGCCGAAGCGGCCAGACGCCACCTGCTTGATCTTGGAAGCCTTCTCGGTGCCATAACGCGCCGGATCTTCGCCGCCTTCGCCGGAATTGCTGCGTGCGCCGAGACGGTTCATCGCAATCGCCAGCGCTTCGTGCGCTTCCGGCGAGAGCGCGCCGAGCGACATGCCAGCAGAGTCGAAGCGCTTCAAGATCACATCGACCGATTCCACTTCGTCCAGCGGAATCGGCGTGGCGGCCTTCAACCCAAGCAGATCGCGCAATGCGGAGGGCGGACGATGATCGACGTGGTCGGCATACACGCGATAGTCGCGCACGTTGCCGGTGCGTACCGCCGTTTGCAGGCTGGCGATCACGTCGGGGTTGTACATGTGGTATTCGCCACCGTGCACATACTTGTACAAGCCTCCTGCGCGCAGCGATTGCGCCTGGTTCCAGGCCTCCGCGGCCAACAGGCGTTGCTCGTGTTCCAGGTCGGCAAAGCCGGCGCCGCCGATCCGCGACGGCGTGCCGGGGAAACACAGCTCCACCACTTCCGGCGCCAGGCCCACGATTTCGAACAGTTGCGCGCCGCGATAGCCGGCCACGGTGGAGATGCCCATCTTCGACAGGATCTTCAAGAGGCCCTTGCGGATACCGCGTCGATAGCTGCGGCCGATTTCCGCCCGGTCGCCTTCGATATGCCCTTCGCGGCCAAGCTCGAACAGGCTTTGGTAGGCCAGCCACGGATAGATCGCGGTGGCACCGTAGCCGATCAGGCAGGCGAACTGATGCGGATCGCGTGGCGCGGCGGTCTCCACGATGATGTTGCAGTGGCAACGCAGGCCTTCATCGATCAGATGCGCATGCACGGCACCCGTCGCCAGCAGCGAGTGTATCGGCAGCAGGTCACGGTTGGGATAACGATCGCTGAGGAACACCAGTGCACAACCGTCGCGCACGGCTTGGGCCACTTCGCGGCATAGGCGGCGCAGCGCCGCTTCCAGGCCTTCTTGCGGCGCATACATCAGGTCGAAGCGCGGCGCGTTGGCATACTGCGGCATCGCCACCAGCTGGCGCAGCTTGCGCTGCGAAAGGATCGGCGAATTGATCAGGATCTGCGCTGCGTTTTCGGGCTTGAGCTCGAACACATTGCCTTCTGGCCCGATCTGCGTCACCAGCGACATCACCAGCTTTTCGCGCAGCGGATCGATCGGCGGATTGGTGACCTGCGCGAACGCCTGGCGGAAGCGGTCGAACAACGGCCGCACCTGGCGCGACATCGCCGCGACCGGCGTGTCGTCGCCCATCGAACCGGTGGCTTCCGCTTCCAGTTCGGCGATCACCTTCAGCACGGTTTCGCGCTCTTCGCGCGAGAGGCCGTACAGCTTCTGGTAGCAACGCAATTCATCGGCCGGCAGCGGTTCCGCCGCGAGCGAGGGATCGATCAGGTCGGATTCCAGATAGCTCACGCCGGCGCGCAGCCAATCGCGATACGGCGCGCGCTTGCGGTTGATCTCATCGATGTCTGCATCGCGCAGCAGCCGATGCGCATGGAAATCCACCGCGATCATCTCGCCCGGCGCCAGGCGGCCCTTGGCGATCACGCGTGCGCTCGGCACGTCCCACAAGCCGGCTTCGGAAGCGACGATCAGATGGTTGTCGTCGGACAAGGCCCAGCGCGCGGGACGCAGGCCGTTGCGATCGAGCGTGCACACGGCGTAGCGGCCATCGCACATCACCAATCCCGCGGGGCCATCCCACGGCTCGCTGTGCAGGGCGTAATACTCGTAGAACGCGGCAAGGTCTTCGTCGATGCCTTCGCGCGCGGCGAACGCCGGCGGCACCAACACGCGCATCGCGGCGAGCATGTCCAGGCCGCCGGCCAGCAGCAGTTCCAGTGCGTTGTCCAGGCTTTCCGAATCGGAACCGCTTTGGCGCACGAACGGACCGATATCGCTCAGGTCCACCAGCGGCGAACGCCACACCTGTGCACGCGTCTGCATCCAGCGGCGGTTGGCGCGGATGGTGTTGATCTCGCCGTTGTGCGCGAGCAGGCGGAACGGTTGCGCCAGCCGCCATTGCGGCGTGGTGTTGGTGGAGAAACGCTGGTGGAACACCACGGCGTCGGCGACGAGAGCAGGATGGCGCAAGTCATCGAACACGTCGCGCAGGCGTCCCGGTGCGGCCATCGCCTTGTAGCCGATCACCTGGGCGGAGAGCGACACCACGTAGAACTGCGGATCGTCCGCCAGCGCGTGCTCGGCGCGGCGGCGCGCACGGAACAGCGCGCGCTCGAAGCTGGCATCGTCCATGTTGTCCGCGGCATTGATAAAGATCTGCCGCACCACCGGCTTGGCGGCGGCGGCGATCGGGCCGCAGGCGCCGTCGTTCACGGCCACGTCGCGCCAGCCGGCAACATGCAGGCGTTCTTCCGCAACGTAATGCTGGAGCGTCTTGGCGGCATCGCTATCGGCCGACTCGAGGAACACCAGGCCGGCGGCGAAACGCTCGCCCAGCGGGATGCCTGCCTGCACCGCCAAGGCGCGCAACCATGAATGCGGATGATGGATCAGCACGCCACAGCCGTCGCCGGTGACGCCATCGGCATTCACGCCGCCACGGTGGGAAAGTTTGGCCAGTGCCGCGAACGCCGTGTCGACCACCCATTTACTCGCGCGGCCATCGATCTGGGCGACCAGACCAAAGCCACAGCTATCGTGTTCAAAACTGGGGTCGTACAACCGCGGTAACACTGACATGATCCTGATTTCCTCCCGGTGCGTTAGGGCCTGCTTACGATTCCTGCGTAGTCCGCGTTGCGTTTGAGCGGTCGTCAGGTGACGGTGCGTGGCGCAGCGCCAGACTGGTGGTCTGGTCAAGCCGCGCACCGCCGCATGGCGACCGCTCAGACGCAACCCTTGGGCCAAAAAGCGCGGATTGCGCAGAAATCGTAAGCAGGCTCTTAAGGCGCAAAAAGCCTGCCGTCCGGGGACGGCAAGCGGCATGCGAATAAGGCTTGCAACCCGACTTTAAGCACAACTTGTGCGTCGCGTCAAAGCCGGCTAGACGTCCAAATGAAAAACAGTCGTTAGCTGTATGCGTGCGTGCTAACAGACCAGTGCCCGGAGGATGTCCGCAAAGGCGCATTCGGGAGCCATTCCGGGCGTCTCGCCGGAACAGGCCACCTCAGACATAATCTGCCGCATGCCGACATCATCCCGTGCTTTCCGTGCCCTGCTTTTCACCTTCCTCGCCGCCGCGATCACCCTTTCCGCCAGCTTTCCCGCTGCCGTCAGCGCTGCGCAAGACAGCAAGACCGAAGCCGCACAGGCCCAGGCCAAGCAGCAGCTGACAGACCTGCGCAGCAAGATGCAGGCGCTCGCCAGGGAGCAGGCCGATACCGCCGCCAAGCGCGATAGCGTGAATGCCGAGTTGGCGAAACAATCCAACGCCGTCGCCACCGCCGCCAAGGCCGTGCGCGATACGGATGCGCAAATTGCAGCCAAGCAGCAGCAGCTCGATCAGTTGCAAACGCAACGATCTGCGCTGGATCAAAGCCTGAGCAGCCAGCGCGCGGCGATCGCGGACCTGCTGCGCGCGACGTACGCCATTGGCCATGGTTCGGATTTGCGCCTATTGCTGGGCGACGAGGACATCGGGCGCATTGCCCGCTCGCTCGCCTATTCCAAATACTTCCAGCAGGACCGCTTGCAGAAAGTTCAGCAGCTGATGGGCGAATTGGCCAAGCTGCAGGACCTGGAGAACCAGATCACCGCCGAGCAACAGGCGCTGCAAGCCACCCGCACGCAACGCCAGCAGCAGGCCGATGCCTTGCAGCAGCAGCGCAAGCAACAGCAGCAGCTCGCCAGCCAGATCGACACTCAATACAAGAGCCAGGCGCAGAAACTTGCCGCGCTGAAACAGAACGAGCAATCGTTGAATGACCTGCTGGCCAAACTGCAGAGGGCCATCGACGAGGCGGCGCGCGAAGCGGAGCGCAAGGCGCGCGCCAACCCCACCGTGCCGCGTGGCGGTGGCAAGGCGCTAGCCAACATCCGCGGCAACCTGCCGTGGCCGGCGCCGGGGCCGGTGCATACGTTCGGCAACGGCGTGCTGATCGCCGCGCCGCGCGGCGCCGACGTGCACGCGGTGGCGCGCGGACGGGTGGTATATGCGCATTTCCTGCGCGGCTATGGCCAGTTGATCATCCTGAGCCACGGCAATGGCTGGCTGAGCATGTACGGCAACAACGAAACCTTGTTGCACGGCGTGGGTGACGACGTCGATGCCGGCGAAGCGGTGGGCACGGCCTCGCTCAGTACCGGCGACACCACCGGGGTGTATTTCGAGTTGCGGCAGAACGGCAAGCCGGTCGACCCGCGCACATGGCTGAGCCAGAAGCGGTGATGCGCAGATAAAGCGCAGGCATTTGCAACCAGGTTCGGCGTATCCTTTTGGCTGAATTTCCGACGGTGCGTCGCGGTCTCAACGCCACCGTCACATCCTTTCCTATGGAGTTCTACCCATGCGTTTTCCCCGTCCCTGCCTGCTCGCCCTGTTGCTGGCGGCGCCCCTGCTGCACGCGCAGGGGGCTCCCGCGGTGGCGCCCGCCGAGGGTTCGGCCGCGCCAGCGAAGGCGGCGAGCGTCGCGGCGCCGACGGATCAGGTGGACCTGGACGACGTACGCAATTTTGCGCACGTGTACCAGATCATTCGCCAGGCCTACGTCGAGAAAGTCGACAACAAGACCCTGATGAACGATGCGATCAAGGGCATGCTTGCCGGCCTCGACCCGCACAGCGCCTACCTCGACAAGGCTGGCCTGCAGGAACTCAACGAGGACACCACCGGCCAGTACGGCGGCCTCGGCATCGAGGTGATGGAAGACAACGGCATGCTGAAGATCGTGTCGCCCATCGACGACACGCCGGCCTCGCGCGCCGGCATCAAGCCGGGCGACGTGATCACCGCGATAAACGGCAAGGTGGTCACGCCGGACAACATCGACAGCATGTTCGACGACCTGCGCGGCAATCCCGGCACCAAGATCACGCTGGGCATCCTGCATGAGAAGGCCGAGCAGCCGGTTTCCATGACGCTCACCCGCGAGCGCATCTCGATGACCAGCGTGAAGGTGCGCGAGCTGGAACCGGGTTACGCCTACATCCGCATCAGCCAGTTCCAGGACGACACTGCCGGCGATCTGGAAAAGAAGCTCGGCGGGTTGCTGCAAAAGAATGGCCAGCAAAAGGGTGCCGTGCTCGATTTGCGCTCCAACCCCGGCGGCCTGCTGACGTCCGCCGTCGCGGTAAGCGATGACTTCCTCGATTCGGGCACCATCGTGACCACCCGCGGGCGCCTGCCCGATGCCAACCTGACCTTCAGCGCCCATCCCGGCGACCTGTTGAACGGTGCGCCGATGGTACTGCTCACCGACAACGGCACGGCCTCGGCCGCGGAGATCGTATCCGGTGCGCTGAAGGACAATCACCGCGCGCTCATCGTCGGCCGCCGCACGTTCGGCAAGGGCGTGGTGCAAACGGTGCTGCCGCTCGACTCCGACCATGCCGTCAAGCTGACCACCGCGCGCTACTACACGCCGAACGGCACCTCGATCCAGGCCGAAGGCATCAAGCCCGACATCGCGCTGGCGGACCTGGCGGTGACCAAGGTGGATGATTCGCAGGTGCCGATCAGTTCCGAGGCCGACCTGCCGCATCATCTGGCCAATGAAGTCGCGGCTACCGGCGGCATCAACAATGACGGCTCGGCCGAGAACGCGAAGCTGGCGACCAGCGACTACGCCCTGTCGCAGGCGTTGAACATTCTGAAAGGCCTGGCGCTGCGCAAGGATGCCGGGCAGCCTGCGGCGCATTGAACGTCACCGTGGCCGTCATTGCTGCGAAAGCGGAAATCCATCGTCAAGGATGCTTCAGAGCAAAATGGATTCCCGCTTTCGCGGGAATGACGGCCATGAAGGTGCACGCAGCCGAGGTGGTGCGTCGCCCATCAAAAGCTGAAAGGCTTCTCCAACGTCAGATACACACCACGCCGCGGTCCAAACTGCGGCGCGCCGACGCCCACGCCGGTACCGCTGCGTAGCTCGTACGAACGATCCAGCACGTTGATCAGCGCCAGCTGCGTGTGCAGTTTACCCACGCTATCGAAATGGAAGTCGTGCGATACGCTGGCATTGAGCTGGAAGTAGTACGGCAGCGAGAGTCCATTCGGCACCTGGCCATCTTCGCGCAGACCGCTGCCGAACAGGTAATCGGCGCCGACCTTGGTGTCGTCGTTGATGGCATAGCTGATGCCACCGGACGAGGTGAGCTTCTGATCGTGATCCAGGTGGATCCAGTTCTCGGCGATGTAAGCCAGCTCGTCCGACCCGAAGTTGTATTGGCTGGTGATGACGTCCTTGCCCATGGCACGGCTGTACGCGGTGTTGAAATACGCCGAGATCGGGCCGTGGTTGTACGTGGCGGAAAATTCGGTGCCGCGCACGCGGCCGTATTTGTAGTTGAAGGTGGAATACACCAGCGCAGCGCCGAACTGTCCTTCGTCCTGCAGGCGGCTCACCTTGCGGTAATAGGCGTCCAGGCCCAGCGTCCAATCGCCGATGTTTTGCTGCACGCCGGCGTCGAAATAATTGGAGCGTTCGGTCAACGGCGTGTTGTTGCCGTAATCCTTTACCGCATTGGTAGTGTTGGCGAAGGCTGCAATGTTGCCGGTGGAAACCAGTTCCGTCTGCGGTGGCGTGAAGTAGCGCGAATAACCGGCATGCACGGTGGTGCTGTCGGTTGCCTGCCATACCAGACCCACGCGCGGGCTGAGCTGGCTTTCCTCGCGGAATGCGGTGTAGCGGTCGCCGCGCAAGCCGTAGTTGAGGGTGAAGTTGTCGGCGATGTCCCATTCGTCCTGCACATACAGCGCCGCCGTCTTGGCGAGGACACGATCGCTGGTGAAGATGTTGAACGGCAACGTGCTGGCCTGGCTGCCATCCGGATTGGCCGGAAACACCAGCGAATGGGTGTGGGTGCCGGCGCGGTCGAACTCGTAATACGCACCGTAGCGCAACGTGTGCGTGCCGCCCCAGGGCGTGGCGAAATCGGCCTGGAAGGTGGACGCGCGATCGCTTTGGTTGATCTGCCCGGCCACGCCGTTGAACATCAGGTCGCCGATGTCGTCGGGGTAGTACTGCAGGCCGCTGAAGCGCTGGCCCAGCGCAACCTGATAAGAGGTGTCGCCGAGCTTGCCCTGCAGCGCCAGCATGCCGAAACGCGTTTGCTCGTTCTGCCGCTCGTTCAAGTCAGCGGAGTTGAAATCGGTGAGATCCAGGTAGCCGAATTGCGGTGTCTGCGCGGGATTGTTCGGAATCTGAAAGCGATTGTTGGTCACGCCAAATAGGAAACTCAGGCGCGTGTCGTTGTCGACCAGATAAGAGACGTCGCCAAACCCTTTCAGCTGGTTGGTGTGGTCATGGACCGGATCGCGACTGGCGGTCGGGTTCTCGATGCCGGCGTTGTTTTCCTGGTAGTTGCCGGTGAAGTAATAGCTCCACTTGCCGCTATTGCCCCACACCGACAGATACGGATTGACGGTGCCGAACGAACCGCCGGTGACGCCCACCACGCCGCCGTTGCCCAGGTCCGTGCCGTTCTTGGTGGTGATATCCACCACCGCCGCCGTGCGCTCGCCGTATTGCGCCGGCAGCGCGCCGTCGAGCAACTTCACGCTTTGGATCATGCGCGGATCGAGCGTCTGGCCGAAGCCCGAGATCGATTCGGGCAGCATGATGCCGTTGATGCGGTACTGCAGATTGGCGTGATCGCCGCGCACGTGCAGCTGGCCGTAGGAATCCTGCACCACGCCCGGCGCCTGCAGCAGCACCTGGTTCAACGGCGTGGATGCCCCCAACGGCAGCGCCTGGATGTTCTGTGCATTGATCACGTACTCGCTGCTGCCCGTATCCGGCGACAGATTGTTGCGTGCCGTGTCCAGCGCCGCGTTCACGTTCACTGCGCCGAGTTCCTTCGCAGCGGTCCCGCGGCGGTTGCGCGCGCCCTCTTCATCCGGCGCGGAAGGGCCAGCGGATGAGTCGACAGCGGGAAACTGGGCGATTCCGGGCGGGGTCGTCGTGGCCATGGCGCCAGCCGTGGCGGCATATGCATATAACGCAAGGCTGAGGCCAACAGCGAGGGGAGATACTTTCATGCAGGGAATCCGGGCGGGTTCGGCAGGAGGATGGTGCGAAATGTTATAACATTTCATATCCGCCGGCGCGCCTCCCCCAGAAGTCATGCCTGTTTGCCGGACAGTTCATGCCGCCCTCATCAGCGCTGCACAACGGCGGACTATGATCGGCTCTGTTTGTTCCCAGGGAGCGCGTAATGACCGAGCGCAACGATACGCAGCCCAATAGCACCAGTCTTCCGGCCGTCGTCAGCCAGGACGAAACCAGCAACCGGGTCACGCGGGCGATCCTGGATTTCATCAGCCAGATTCCCGACAGCAAGGTGCATAGCCATCGCGATCCGGAAACCGAAGCACGGCGGCTGGCCAATCGCGCCGCCCAGCGCGCCGCGGTGACGGCCGGTACGCTCGCCTTGCCACCCGGGCCGCTCGGCTGGCTGACGATCCTGCCGGAGCTGGTCTCGATCTGGAAAATCCAGGCGCAACTGGTCAGCGATATCGCCGCCGCGTACGGCAAGCATGCGGAACTGGGCCGCGAGCAGATGCTGTGGTGCCTGTTCCGGCACACCTCCGCGCAGGCGTTCCGCGATCTGGTGATACGACTGGGGGATCGCCTTATTTTTCGTCGCGTGTCTTACAGCGTGATCGAACGTGTCGCCAAGCAGATCGGCGTCAAAGTCACGCAGCGTGCACTGGGCGAAGGCCTGTCGCGCTGGATGCCGATCATCGGCGCGATCGGCGTGGGTGGATACGCGTACTACGACACGCGGCAAGTGGCGGCAACCGCGATCGCGATGTTGCAGAGCGAGATCCGCATGGCGGATGAGGATGACGCTGCCCGCGTGGTTGCCACGCAGGAAGTGCAGGCGACGCGATTGCATTAGCGCGGCTGCATTGGGAAGGAACGCCACATCACGCTAAAGTCGCCGCTTCCTCGTCGTCACTTCCCGAACGCGGGCGTGACGCGGAAACGAGGTCCCAATTGGAAAGCCACGGCGGTCTAGCCCAGGAAAAACCGCATGCATGCTCCCGCTTCACAGCAACCCGTCGCGCTTGTCACCGGCGCCGCCAAACGCGTAGGCGCCGTGATCGCGCGCACGCTGCATGCCGCCGGCTACGATCTTGTCCTGCACTGCCGCCATTCCACGGCTGAAGCGGATGCGCTCGCGGCTGAACTCTGCGCGCACCGCGCGAACAGCGCGCTGGCTTTGCAAGCCGATCTTGCGGACTTGCCTGCGTTGCCAAAGCTGATCGAGACGGCGCTTTCGCACTACGGCCGGCTCGATGCATTGATCAACAACGCCTCGGCGTTCTATCCGACACCGCTGGAAACGGCCACGCCCGCGCAATGGAACGAGCTGTTCGCTTCCAACGCGCAAGCACCGTTCTTTCTGGCACAGGCCGCATTGCCTGCACTGCGTGCGGCACGCGGCGCCATCGTGAACCTGGTGGACATCTATGCGGAGCGTGCGCTTGCACAACATCCGATCTACGTGATGGCGAAGGCAGCGCTCGGCGCCATGACGCGCTGCCTGGCGCTGGATCTTGGCCCTGAGGTACGCGTCAACGGCGTCGCGCCCGGCGCGGTGATGTGGCCGAGCGACGGCAAGCCTTATGCCGATCAGGCGGCCATGCTGGCACGCACGCCGCTCAAGCGCGCCGGTTCGCCGGAAGACGTCGCCAGCACCGTGTTGTGGCTGCTGCGCGATGCACCGTTCGTGACAGGACAGATCATTCGCGTCGATGGTGGCCGCAGCGTCACCATTTAAGGCAACACTGCTCAAGCAGTGTTGCCTTTAAGCTTTCCCCATCAATGCCTATACAGGACGTATCAGCATGATCCACCTGCGCCTGGTTATTCCTTGCGAGCGCACCGATGCCGTACTTGCATTGCTGCTCGAGCGCCATGACGTCGCCAACGTGATGCGCCTGCCCGGCGCCTCGCTGCGGCCTGCCGGCGACGTCGTGCAATGCGATGTCGCGCGCGAAACCACCGATGAACTGCTGAGCCAGTTGCATGCGCTTGGCGTGGACGCTGGCGGCTCCATTGCCGTGGAGACGCTGGACATGCTGGTGTCGCAGCACCCGGACGCCGCCGCGCAGAGCGGCTATACGGAAGCCGCCGAATCGGTAGTGTGGGAATCGGTGGAAGCCTCCGCCGCCAACGAAGTGCGCGGAGGCTGGACGTTCTATGTATTCCTGACCTTGGGCGTGGCCTTGGCTGCCATTTCGGTGAAACTGGATTCGGCCATTACGGTGATCGCCGCGATGGTGGTGAGTCCGGACTTCAGTCCAGTGGCGGCAGCATGCGTGGGCACGGTGCGTCGTCGGCAACGGCATTTGGTCGGCAAGTCGCTGCGCTTGCTCGTTGCCGGGTTTGCGGTCGCCATCGGCGTCGTGACCGTGCTCGCGTTCTTTGCCGCCCTGGCGGGCTGGATCACCCTTGATGACCTGCTTGCACCGCGTCCACAAACGGATTTCATCTGGAAGCCCGACCGCTGGTCGTTCGTGGTGGCGCTGCTGGCAGGCGCGGCGGGTGCGCTGGCGCTTACCGCTTCGCGCTCCAACACGATGGTTGGCGTGTTTATCGCCGTGACGACCGTGCCCGCTGCCGCCAATCTCGCTTTCGCACTCGCCGTCGGCTTGCACATCTGGTTGTTTCCGGGCGCCGCGATGCAAGGTGCCGCACCTGGCGACAGCATCTGGCATGAAATCAGCGGTTCCGTCACGCAATGGCTGGTCAACGTGGCCGGCATGTTCATGGCCGGCGTGGCGACGCTGCTGGTGGCGCAATGGGTGAATCGGCGCGCCATCGCGCGCGGAGCAGCATTCGATGAAACGAAGGAACGGACGTTGCCTGCGCACGGCGAGTGAGCACCGCACCAGCATGCCAGACGTTTACAACTCGACGACCACCAGAGGCTCGCTCGCTACCGGAAAGCCCGCCCACAGCTCGCGCATCGTTTTTCCGCTGAGGGGGTGACGGATGTCCGGCGCGATGTCGACGATGGGTTTGAGCACGAAGGCGTGTTTCAATTCCTTGCGCGGAATATCGAGATGTCCCGAGCCCTGCGCTACCAGGTCGTCATACAGCACGATATCCACGTCGAGCGTGCGATCGGCGTAGCGCGGCACGTCGCGGCGGCGGCCGTGGCGGTCTTCCAGGGCGTGCAGCCAATCGTTGAGCTCCGTGGGCGACAATTCGGTATCGAGCCCGACGGCCAGATTCACGAAATCCGCTCCATCGAAACCCACCGCGGCGCTGCGATAGGCCGGCGATACGTCAATATCGCCGAAACGCGCACGCAGTTCCTCGATGGCGATCGGTAGATAGCGATGTGGTTCCTGGTTGGAACCCAGGCTCAAATAGACGCGCGCCATATCAGCCGGTTCGCTTGCCGCGCTCGATGCACACGCCGACCGCCTTCGCGCCACGCACCGCGCCAGGCTTGGACAGTTTCAGGCGCACCCATGCCACGCCGAATTCCTCGCGGATGATGGCCGCACAACGCTCGGCCAGCGTTTCCACCAGACCGAAGCTCGATTCGCTCACATAAGCGATCAAGCGCTTGGAGACATCCTTGTAGTTGAGCGTATCGGCGATGTGATCGGACGCGGCGGGAACGGCATTGTCGAACGCCATCTCGATGTCGAACGACAAGGTCTGGCGCACACGCCGCTCCCAGTCGTAGATGCCGATGACGGTGTCGATACGCAGGTCTTCAATAAAAACGATATCCATGCGTGCAAGCGTGCTGGGTACGGGCGACGGGATCAAGCGGCGGGCGGCAGGGTTTGCAGGTCCCAGCGCGGGAACACTTGCACCGATTCGTCCTGATGCTGCCCGTGCGCCAGCCGGATGGCGCCGGCCAGGGCGATCATCGCGCCGTTGTCGGTACAGAACTGCAAGCGCGGGAAATAGGTCTTGAAACCATCCTTGGCGCCGGCCGCGGCCAGTTCTTCGCGCAAGCGGCGGTTGGCGCCGACGCCGCCGGCGATCACCAGCCGCTTCGTGCCGGTTTCGGCCAGCGCGCGACGGCATTTGATCAGCAGCGTATCGACGATGGCCTCCTCGAACGCGCGGGCAATGTCGGCGCGGGTCTGGTCGCTCCGGTCCGATTGCTGCCAGGCCAGCAATACCTGTGTCTTCAGGCCGGAGAAACTGAAGTCGAGCCCTGGACGATCGGTCATCGGGCGCGAAAAACGGAACGCGCCCGGCTGTCCCTGCGCCGCCAAGGCGGCCAGCGCCGGACCGCCCGGATACGGCAAGCCCATCAGCTTGGCGGTCTTGTCGAAGGCTTCGCCGGCGGCGTCGTCCAGGGTATCGCCGAGGATGCGGTATTGGCCGATGGCCTCTACCTCCACCAGCATGGAGTGCCCGCCGGAAACCAGCAGGGCCACGAACGGCGGCGCGGGCGGGTCATCCTCCAACAGTGGCGCGAGCAGATGCCCTTCCATATGGTGTACGCCGATCGCCGGCACACCCAGGGCCCAGGCCATGGCCCGTCCCGTCGCTGCCCCCACCAGCAGCGCGCCCACCAGGCCGGGGCCGGCGGTATAGGCCACGCCGCCGAGATCGGCCGGGGCCAATCCCGCCTCCTTCAAGGCTTCCCGCACCAATGGCAGCAGCTTGCGCACGTGGTCGCGGCTGGCCAGCTCCGGCACCACGCCGCCGTAGTCGGCATGCAGCTT
>NZ_DAIOEU010000089.1:0-14756 GCF_036746095.1 Dyella sp. | reverse complement strand
CGCTGGAATGACGTCGTTTTAGCTTTCCCGCAAGAACGGCGAA
Organism: Dyella sp.; assembly: GCF_036746095.1. NCBI lineage: Bacteria > Pseudomonadati > Pseudomonadota > Gammaproteobacteria > Lysobacterales > Rhodanobacteraceae > Dyella > Dyella sp. The sequence goes on along the minus strand of NZ_DAIOEU010000089.1, from coordinate 14,713 downwards.
AAATTTCCCCGGGCAGCAGTGGGCCTTCGCCGGAATGACGAGCAAAAAAACGTGGGGATACCTCAGGGGCTAGGGTAAGGATGCGAGCGCAGCGAACAGCGCAAGCCTGATATCGACGCAAAAAGGTGAGCCTCAGCAGTGCGCTAAAGCATCAGCAACCCCACCCCGACCCTCCCTTATTGCCGCAGGGTGGGAGATTGATCCGAAGCATGGTCATGCCTTCCTGCGTGTCGTAAGCTCGAATGCCAGGCATCAACAGATGGATCTCCCCCCATGCGTCTCGCATTCGTTGCCAGCGAAACCAGCATTGCCCAGCAAGCACGCCGCAAACTTGTGGAACGCTATGGCGACGTGCCGGTCACCGACGCCGAAGTGATCGTCGCGCTGGGCGGCGATGGTTTCATGCTGCGTACCTTGCACGCGCACCGGGCCGTTGCGATACCGGTCTATGGCATGAAGCTGGGACGCGTCGGTTTCCTCATGAACAAGCATCACCACGAAGAGCTGCCCCAGCGCATCGCGCGGGCACATGCCGCCGAATTGTTCCCGCTGGAAATGGAGGCGGTCGATGGTGATGGGCAGACGCGCCATGCACTCGCCTTCAATGAAGTGTCATTGCTCAGGCAGACCAACCAGGCGGCGCATGTCGAAGTAAAGCTCAACGGTATCGTGAAGCTGCCGAACCTGGTATGCGATGGCATCCTGGTTTCCACGCCCGCCGGTTCTACCGCTTACAACCTTTCTGCGCACGGTCCGATTCTGCCGCTGGACGCCAATGTGTTGGCACTCACTCCGATCAGCCCGTTCCGTCCGCGCCGCTGGCGCGGTGCGATCCTGCCGCATCGCACGGTGGTGAGCATGCGCGTGCTCGATCCTGCCAAACGCCCGGTCAGCGCCACGGCGGATTTTCTGGAAGTGCGCAACGTACGCAGCGTCGACGTGCGGCAGTCGCGCGAGCAGGGTGTGCGGCTGTTGTTTGATCCCGAGCACAACCTGGAGCAGCGCATTCTGGACGAACAATTCGCCGCGGACTGACATGCTGGCGTAGGTTGCGCTAGATTCAGCGCCATGACCCGCCCCACCCAAACCGCCCACGACCCTGGCGCCGCCGGCGACAATCGACTCGTCGTCGCCATTTCATCGCGGGCCTTGTTCGACCTTGGCGACAGCCATGCCTTGTTCGAGCGCGAAGGGTTGGACGCTTATCGCGGTTTCCAGATCGAACACGAAGAAGAAATCCTGCAACCCGGCGTGGCGTTTCCGCTGGTGCAGAAACTGCTAGGCCTCAACAAGCTGGCCGGCGACGTGCCACCGGTCGAGGTGATCCTGCTGTCGCGCAACTCAGGCGATACCGGGTTGCGCATTTTCAATTCCATCCAGCACTACGGATTGGAAATCAGCCGCGCCGCTTTCACCAGTGGCGCGCCGACGTCCGATTACATTGCGCCGTTCAAGGCGGATCTGTTCCTTTCGGCCAACGCCGAAGATGTGGGCCGCGCATTGAAGGCCGGCGTTGCGGCCGCCACCATTTTGCCGTCGACGGCCCCGCCGCGTGCCAGCGAGCAGTTGCGCATTGCTTTTGATGGCGATGCGGTGATCTTTGGCGATGAAGGCGAACGCGTGTCGCGCGAGGAAGGGTTGGAAGCCTTCCATCGCAGCGAAACCGAGCTGGCGGAACAGCCTTTGTCCGTCGGGCCCTTTCGCGGATTCCTCAGCGCGGTACATCGCCTGCAAGCAGCGTTTCCGGCCGAGAACTCACCGATCCGCACCGCGCTTGTCACGGCACGCTCCGCGCCTGCGCACAAGCGTGTCATCTTGACCTTGCGTCGCTGGGGTGTACGCATCGACGAAGCGCTGTTCCTCGGCGGCCGCGATAAAGGCCCCTTCCTGGATGCCTTTGGCGCCGACATCTTTTTTGATGATTCACCCGCTAACGTGGAATCGGCACGCAAACACGTGGCAACCGGGCACGTGCCGCATGGCGTGAGCAATCCATAAACCCGCTTTTTGTAGGCGGGGTGAAATCCCGGCATCGCCAAGTTCAGGCTGGAATTTCATCCCAGCCAGCGTTCAAGGTACTGAGTGACCTTTGCTTGCGGTCCAGATCGCATACCAATCTTCCGCATCCAGCTGCACCTTCAGTGCGGCCACTGCATCGGTCAAACCTTCGATACGCCGGGTGCCGGTAATCGGATACGGCCGCGATGGATGCCGCAGTACCCACGCAAACGCAAGCGTGGTCAGCGAAATGCCATGACGCGACGCAATCGCCGACATTTCCGCACGCACCCGCTGTGCTTGTTCATCATCACCCGTAAACAGGCGGCCACCCGCAAGCGGTGACCAGACCATCGGTCGCAACCCAAGTTGTTGCGCCTGATCGAGCGTGCCGTCATCCAGCGCACCCATCTGCAGCGGCGAAAGCTCCAATTGGTTGGTGATCAGCGGATGGTGTTGATGCAATAACGCGAACTGGCTGGTGGTGTGATTGGAAACGCCCCAGTGCGCGACCTTCCCTTCGCGCGTGAGCGTGGCGAAGATTTCTGCCAGCGGAGCCGCATCCATCAGGTAGTCGGGGCGATGGATCAGCACCAGGTCCAACTGTTCCGTGTATAGATTGCGCAGCGATTGCTCGACCTGCGTTCGGACATAGGCCGCGCTGGTATCGTAATAGGTGATGCGATAAGGCTTTTGCGACGAACGCAATCGAATGCCGCATTTCGTGACCAGCTGCATGCGGCTACGCAAGCCAGGCGAGGCGCGCAGCGCTTCGCCGAATAGCGCCTCGGCGCGGTAGTCGCCGTAGATATCGGCATGGTCGAACGACGTGATGCCCAGTTCCAGCGCCTGCTCGATCCAGCGCACGCGCTCGGGCACGCTCAGTTGCCACTCGGCAATGCGCCAAAGGCCTGCGACGATAGGGGAGAGCTCAAATGAGTTAGTTGGCATCGTGAAAATGGCTCAGCGGTGGGTGGTCGATTTTAGCGAGGCATCGAGCTGGCGGGCCGACCAGCCTCCGCCCATGTCGCCAATCAACGCTATGGTATCGAGCAGCCGTTGTTGCGTAATGCTCAGCGCACCCTGTTGTGCGCTCAACTGCGTGGCCTGCGCAGTAGCCGCGGTGGTGTAGTCCACCGTGCCGGCCTGGTATTCGTTGAGGGCAATTTGTGCGCCCTGCGATGCGTCGCGCACCACCGCGTCCTGCACGTCGGCTTGTTGGCCCAGGATGCGCAGGTTGGACAGGTCGTCTTCCACATCCTGCAAGGCCGTCAGCACGGTGCCGCGGTAAGTGGCGACGGCTGCTTCGTAGGATGCTTTGGCCGCAGCGACCTGGCCGTGGCGTGCACCGAAGTCGAACACGGTTTCGCTGGCATCGGCCCCCAGCGACCATATGTGGTTGGCGGCATGCAGCAAGCCGGCCAGTGGCGCTTGCGAAAAGCCATCGGCCGCGGACAAGGTGAAATCCGGATAGTACGCGGCGACTGCCACGCCGATCGCTGCGTTCTGTGCGGCCATCTGGCGCTCGGCGATGGCGATGTCCGGGCGGCGCTGCAGCAGCGTGGAGGGCATCACGAGGGGAACCGTCGGCAGTGCAGGCATGCTGGTGCTGTGGGGAATGTCCAGTTCCTCGGGCGTTTTACCGACCAGCACGGCAATGGCGTGCATGGATTGGGCGCGCGCCACACCCAAGGCGATCAAGCTGGATTTGGCGCTTTCCAACTGCGTGCGTGCGGTGATCACATCCGACGGCGCCGTGGTGCCGGCGCTGCCCTGGTTTTCCACCACGCGCAGGGATTCGGTATAGGCATCGACGGTTTTCTGCAGCAGATCGATATCGGCATCGGCAATGCGCAGCTCGATCACCGCGTTAGCCAACGCGATCTGTTCGGACAAGGTGGCGTTGGCCAGCGTCGCCTGGCTGGCCTGTGCGGCGGCTTTGCTCTCCTGGACCTGGCGCCGCACCTTGCCCCACAGATCGGGCGCCCAGCTCGCGCTGCCTTCCAGCGAGCCGGACGTGCTCACCGCGCGCCGCGAAGAAAGCGTGCTGAGCGCATTGCTGCTGGCGTTGCGTTGTTTGGCGGCCGAACCGGTGATGCCAAGCGTGGGAAACAAGGAAGCCCGTGCGACCTGCACATTGGCCAGCGCCTCCTGGTAATTGGCATATTGCTGCAGCACGGTCTGGTTGGAGACGGACACCATCGGCTCCCATTGGTTGAGCAATGGATCGTTGAACGCCGTCCACCAATCGCCCTTCGGCGCCGCATCCGCTGCCGGCGACGCGGCCGTCCAGCCAGGCAGCTCCTTGTACTGCTTGGGCATCGGCACCTGCGGACGGTGATAGTCCGGGCCAACCATGCAACCGCCAAGCAGCAATGCCAGCGAAGCGACCAACGTTGTAGGCAAAGTTTTCATAGTCATGCACTCGCATCCGATCGGTTCCACGGCAGCGTGGCCGACCAACGGGCCAATCTTGCGCGCAGGCGATCAAGGTAGAGATAGATCACCGGTGTCGTGTACAGGGTAAAAACCTGGCTGAGGATCAAACCGCCCATCACGGTAATGCCGAGCGGTTGGCGCAGCGATCCGCCTTGGCCGATACCGACCGCGAGCGGTACGGCACCCAGCACGGCGGCGGCGGTGGTCATCATGATCGGCCGCAGGCGCATCACCGCGGCGTCGTGGATGGCGCGCACCGGTTCATAGCCTTCGTCGCGCTGCAGGTGGATGGCCACGTCGATCATCATGATCGCGTTTTTCTTCACGATGCCGATCAGCAGGATGATGCCGATCATGGCGATCACCGAGAACGGCGTGCCGAAGATCAGCAGCGCCAGCACGGCACCGATGCCAGCGGAGGGCAGGGTGGAAAGAATGGTGATCGGGTGCACCGAGTTCTCGTACAGAATGCCAAGTACGATGTACACCGCGCCGAGTGCCGCCAGGATCAGCAGCGGCATGCTCGACATCGATTGCGAATACACCTGCGCCGCACCTGCGGTTGCGCCGTGGATGGAGGCGGGCATGCCGAGATCCTGCATGGCCTGTTGCACTGCCACCAAGGCCTTACTCAGCGAGCCACCGGGCGGCAAATTGAACGAAATGGTGCCAGCCACCAGTCCACCCTGATGGTTGACCTGCGTGGCCGTGTGATTGCTGGTGTAGCTCATCATGGACGGGAACGGCACCATGGTTTCCGCTGCCGTGCTGTCGGCGCTGCCGCTGGAGCTGCCGCCCTTGGCGTTGGAGATGGCATTGGTGAGTGCATTCGCCTCGGCGTTGGCATTGAGGGAATTGGTGGCCGAAGACGTACCGGGCGATGCGCTTACTGCAGTAAAACTTTTCACGCCTTTGACCAGGCTGCCGGACATCTGCGTCTGCTGCGTGCCGCTCGGATTGCCGGCCGTGGCGCTGAAGTACATGCGGTTGAGCATCTGCGGGTATTGCCAATATTTCGGCGCGACTTCCATCACCACGTAATACTGGTTGAGCTCGTTGTAGATCGTGGAGACGGTACGCTGTCCGAATGCGTCGTACAGCACCGCGTCGATCTGGTTGGGCGCAAAGCGGTAGCGCGACATGGTGGAGCGGTCGAAATGGATGAAGGTCTGCAACCCGTTCTGTTGCAGGTCCGAATTCACGTCCACCAATTGATCGCGATGCTTGCCGAGCTCGGTGACTAGCTTGGGTATCCAGGTATACAGCGCATCCGGATCGTCGCTGGTCAGCGTGTATTGGTACTCCGATGCCGACGAGCGGCCACCGATGTGCAGATCCTGCGACGCTTGCAGGAACAGTTTCGCGCCGGAAATCGTATTGAGCTTTGGCCGCAGCCGTTCGACCACCTGCGCGGCCGACAGCTTGCGTTCGGCCAGTGGCTTCAATTCCACGTACAGGCTGGCGGTATTGAGCGCACGGCCCCCTGCGAAGCCCGCCACCGATGCCACCGCCGGATCTTTCTGCACGATTGATTGCAATTGCGTCAGCTTCTTCTCCATCGCCTGGAAGGAGATGCTCTGGTCGGCAATGATCTGGCCGATCAGGATGCCGTTGTCCTGTTCCGGGAAGAATGTGGCCGGCAGCAGCTTGAACATGAAGGGGTTGAGCAGGATCAGGCCGATCAGCACCAGCCCGACCAGTGCGGAGTGGTCCAGTACCTTGGCCAGCGACAACGAATACGCGCGCTTGAAGCGATCGAACTGCCGCTCGTACCACACCGCCCAGCGCGCCTTGGAATGCAGCCCTTGGCCGGGGCGCAGTATGTAGGCGGCCATGGTGGGCGTTACCGTCAGCGAGATCACCATCGACAACAGGATGGCTACCGACAGCGTCACCGCGAATTCATGGAACAACAGGCCGATGATGCCCGGCATCAGCAGGATCGGGGTAAACACCGCGATCAGCGACAGGCTCATCGAGATCACCGTGAAGCCGACCTCGCTACTGCCCTTCAGCGCCGCCTCGCGCACGTCCATGCCGGCTTCCACGTGGCGCACGATGTTTTCCAGCACCACCACCGCATCGTCCACCACGAAGCCGGTGCCGATGGTCAGCGCCATCAGCGAAAGGTTGTCGATGCTGTAGCCCATCAAGTACATCGGCCCGAAGGTGCCGACGATCGACAACGGCAACGCCACCGAAGGAATCAGGATGGCGCGCGGCGACTGCAAGAACACGAACACCACACCGATCACCAGCAGCACGGCGACGAACAGCGATCGCTGCGTATCGCCCACCGCCGCGTTGACCGATTGCGATCGGTCGATCGCCACGCCGATCTTGATGCTGCTGGGCAAGGTGGCTTCGATCGCCGGCAGCACGCTGCGAATCTGCGCCACCGTTTTGACGATGTTGCTGCCCGGCAACGGAAACACGATCACCAGCACGGCCGGCTTGCGGTTGTACAAGCCCATGTTGCGGATGTTTTCCGCCGAATCCTGCACGTCGGCGACGTCGCGCAGTTGCACCGGCGATCCGTTGCGATAGGCGACGATCAGGTCGCGATACGGCGCGGCCTTGTGGATCTGGTCATTGGAGGTGACTTCGTAACGCAGGCCGTTCTGGTCGATGTGGCCCTTTGCGCTGTTGGCGTTGGCGGCGCTGATGGCCGCGCGCACGTCCTCCAGGCCGATGCCGTAGCTGTTGAGCTTGTCCGGCTCCAGCTCCACGCGCACCGAGGGCAGGGCGCTGCCACCCAGGGTGATCTGGCCCACGCCATCCACTTGCGACAGTTGCTGCTGGATGACCGAATCGGCCGAATCGTAGAGCTGCGCGCGCGTCAGCGTATCGGAGGTGAGCGCCAGCACCATGATCGGCGAATCGGCCGGGTTGTATTCGCGATAGGTGGGGTTGTTGCGCAGCGTGGTGGGCAGGTCCGCGCGCGCTGCCTGGATGGCGGCTTGCACGTCGCGCGCGGCGCCGTTGATGTCGCGGTTGAGGCCGAACTGGATCACGATCTGCGACGAACCGACATAGCTGGCCGATGTCATGGCGGTCACATCGGCAATCGAGCCGAGGCGTTTTTCCAGCGGCTCGGCCACGGTGGACGCCATGATCGACGGACTCGCCCCAGCCATGCTGGCCTGCACGACCACTACCGGATAGGTGACGTTCGGCAGCGGGGCCACCGGCAGGCGGAAGTACGCCAGGAAACCGGAAAGCAGGATGGCGAATGCCAGCAAGGTGGTGGCGACGGGGCGGCGGATGAAGAGCGCGGAGATGTTCATGCGCGATCACTCGCTGGGATGAACGAGTTCCCCCTCCCCTGCGGGGAGAGGGTTGGGGTGAGGGGAGGGGCTGGCCGGAAAATCGTGTTGCGCCCAAACGTGCTGATTTTTGCTCCTGCACGGAAGCTGGTTTCAGGCGAGATTCGCCCCTCACCCCAGCCCTCTCCCCGGAGGGGAGAGGGAGTAAACGCACGTCGCAAGACTGCAACCATCACGGCGCACTATCCCCCGCCGCCAGCGACGGCTTGCGATGGAACCGCTGCGCCAACCGGTCAAAGAACAAATAGATCACCGGTGTGGTGAACAACGTCAGCAACTGGCTCAGCGTCAGGCCGCCGATGATCGCCAAGCCCAGCGGCCGGCGCAGTTCCGAACCCGTACCGGTACCGACCAGCATCGGCAGCGCGCCGAGCATCGCGGCCAGGGTCGTCATCAGGATGGGGCGGAAACGCAGCAACGACGCTTCGAAGATCGCTTCCGCCGGCGGCTTGCCGTGGTCGCGTTCGGCTTCGAGCGCGAAGTCCACGATCATGATCGCGTTCTTCTTCACGATACCGATCAACAACACGATGCCGATGATGCCGATGATGTCCAGGTCCGCGCCGGCAAGCATCAGCGACAGCAACGCACCGATACCAGCCGAGGGCAGGGTCGACAGGATCGTCACCGGATGGATGAAACTCTCATACAGCACGCCCAGCACGATATAGACGGCGATCAGTGCGGCAATCAGCAAATACACTTCGCTGGAGAGCGAGTCCTGGAAGGCCTGCGCGGCGCCCTGGAACGATGACGTGATCGAAGGCGGCAGGTGGATCGCCTGTTCGGCCTGGTTGATCTCCTTCACCGCCTTGCTCAGCGACGCATCCTTGGCCAGGTTGAAGGAAATGGTCACCGACGGGAATTGCGCCAGGTGGCTGATCACCAATGGCGACTTGGTCACTTCGATCTTCGCAATGGCCTTCAGCGGCACCTGTCCGCTGCTGGCGGTCTGGCTGGGCAAATACAGGTCGCCCAGCGACTGCAGCGTCGGCAATGACTTCGGCTGGGCCACCAGGATCACGCGGTACTGGTTGGACTGGTTGAAGATGGTCGACACGATGCGCTGGCCCAGCGCGTCGTACAACGCATTGTCGATCGTGGCCGGGGTGATGCCGAAACGCGCCGCCAGCTGGCGATTCACATCGACGTTGACACTGAGGCCCTGGTTGTTCAGGTCGCTGGTGACGTCGGTGATCGAGCTGATCTTTTTCATGCGCGCGATCAGGGCCGGCACATATTGCTGGAACGCTTCCTGGCTCGGCCCGCGCAGCACGAACTGGTACTGGTTGGGCGAGATGGTGGTGTCCAGCGTCAGGTCCTGCTCCGGCTGCAGGTACAGCTTGATGCCGGGCACGTTTGCCACTTCCTGCTGGATATGCCGCGCGATTTCGGCGGCGCTATCGGAGCGATCGTCGCGCGGCTTCAGATTGATCAGGAAGCGGCCATTGTTGAGCGTGGTGTTGGTGCCGTCGATGCCGACGTACGAGGTGAGGTTGGTGACGTCCGGGTCTTTCAGGATCGCTCCGGCCAACTGCGCCTGGCGGTCCACCATGCTGCTGTAGGACACGGAATTGTCGGCAATGCTGATGCCTTGCAGCACACCGACGTCCTGCACCGGAAACAGGCCCTTCGGAATCACCACGTACAAAATCACCGTGATGGCCAGCGTCAGCAAAAAGGTCGCCAGCGTCGCCGTCTGGTGAGCCATCACGAACCGCAGCCCGCGCTCGTAGGCGTGCAACGTCTTGTTGAAAAGACCTTCGCTGATCCGCTCGAAGCGGCTCGGGTGGCGCTCGGCCTGCGCACGCAGGATGCGCGCGCACAGCATCGGCACCAGGGTGAGCGAGACCACGCCGGAAATCACGATGGTTATCGCGAGTGTCACCGCGAATTCGCTGAATAGACGGCCAATCACGCCGCCCATGAAAAGCAGCGGAATCAGCACCGCAATCAGCGACACGGTCAGCGACAGGATGGTGAAGCCGATCTGTCCCGCGCCGATCAGCGCCGCATTCAACGGCGTCTCGCCTTCTTCCAGGTAACGCACGATGTTCTCGATCATCACGATCGAGTCGTCGACCACGAAACCGGTGGCGATGATCAGTGCCATCAGCGAGAGGTTGTCGATGGAGTAGTTGAGCTCGTACATCATCGCCAGCGTGCCGATCAGCGATACCGGCACGGAGATGCTGGGGATGATGGTGGCGGGCAGGTTGCGCAGGAACACAAAGATCACCAGCACCACCAACACTACCGCCAGGATCAGCTCGAACGCCGCATCGGCCACCGAGGCGCGGATTTCGCCCGTACTGTCGTTGACGATATCCACGTGCATGCCGGCCGGCAGCGTGGATTCCAGCTGCGGCAGGATGCGCTTGATCTGGTCGACCGTGGCGATCACGTTCGCGCCGGGCTGGCGCTGCACGTTCAGCACGATCGCCGGCATGTCGTTGTACCAGGCGCCTTGCTCGGTGTTCTGCGCGGACTGGGTAACGCGCGCGACGTCGCGCAAATAGACCGGTGCGCCGTTCTGGTAAGAGACGACCGTGTTCAAGTAATCCTTCGGGTCCTGGATCTGGTCGTTGCCGTTGATGGTGTAGTCCAGGTCCGGGCCGTCGAAGTTGCCCTTGGGCTGGCTGACGTTGACGTTGGCGAGCAGCGAGCGCAGGTCATCGATGTTGAGCCCGTAGGAGGCAAGCTTCTGCGGATCGGCTTCCACGCGCACGGCGGGGACGTTGCCGCCCGATGGCGTCACCAGGCCCACGCCGGATACTTCGGAAATCTTGGTGCCCAGGCGGTTGTTCGCGACGTCCTGCAATTGTGTCAGCGACATCGACTTCGACGTCACCGCCAGGGTGAGGATCGGCTGGTCGGCCGGATTCACCTTCGCATACGTCGGCGGTGCGGGCAGGCCGCTCGGCAGCAGGCTGTTGGCGGCGTTGAGCGCTTCCTGCACGTTCTGCTCGGCCACGTCGAGATTGAGCGCGAGATTGAATTGCAGCGTGATCACCGACGCACCCGCCGAGCTGCTGGAGGTCATCTGCTGCAGGCCGGGAATTTCGCCGAGCTGCACTTCCAACGGCGCCGTCACCGTGGTCGCCATCACCGAGGGACTGGCCCCGGGATAGAAGGTTTGCACCTGGATCGTCGGGTAATCGACGCTGGGCAGCGACGATACCGGCAAGAAGCGTATCGCCACCAGGCCCACCAGCACCAGGGCGATCATCAGCAGGGATGTCGCGACGGGCCTGAGTACGAACAGGCGGGAGATATTCATCAGATCGACGCCTGTCGCTTACGACGCGGAAGAGGTGGTGCCGGTATCCGACCCGGTTTGGTGCCTGTGCTTGCCCGTATGCGAGGCGGACGATGGCGACGCCGCCTCGCCGGTGCTGCTTGCCTCGGCAGGACGTGCCTGCGCGATGCGGATCTTCGCGCCATCGCTCAAGCGATCCGTGCCGTCCGTGACTACGGTCTGGCCGGCGGAGAGACCGGAAAGAATCGCCGTTTGCTTGCCGTCGCTGGGGCCCAGCGTGACCTTGTGCACCGATACGGTGTCATCGCTATTGACCAGGAACACGTAGTCACCTGGCGCGCCGGTCTGCACGGCCGGCGTTGGCACCAGTACGGCCTTGTGCAGCGTATCGACCAGCAGCTGCGCGTTGACGAATTCGTTCGGATACAACGCTTCGTCGCCGTTGGGGAAGGATGCGCGCAGCGTGACGGTGCCCGTGCTGGTGGCCATCTGGTTGCCGATCGCGTAGAGCGTGCCGGCGGCGATCTGCTTGCTGTTGTCGCTGTTGAACAGCGTGACCGGCAATTTCGCGCCGGTGTTGTAACGATCCAAAACTTTGCCGAGCAAATTCTGTGGAACGGTGAACTGCACGGTGGTCGGCTTCATCGTGGTGATCACCACGATGCCGGTGGAGCTGGAGGGCGTGACGTAGTTGCCCGGATCGACCAGGCGCAGGCCGACCTTGCCGTCGATCGGGGCGGTGATATGGCAATACGTCAGATCGAGATCGAACTGCGCAATATTTGCCTGATCCGCTTTCACCGCCGCTTCGGATTGCTGGACCAGGAATTTCTGATCGGTATAAGTCTGCTCGGCGATCGATTTTTTCTGGTAGAGCTGCGTGTAGCGTCCAAGGTCGGTGCGTGCCTGATCGAGCGTGGCCTGGTCCTTCGCTAGCTGTGCTTCGGCCTGCTGCTTGCTGATCTGGTATTGGCGCGGATCGATCTGCGCCAGGAACTGGCCCTTCTTCACGTCCTGGCCTTCCTGGTAAGCCACTTCGGTGAGATAGCCGCTCAACTGGGGCAGCACCGTGACGGTCGCCAACGGCGTAACCGTGCCGAGCGAATCGATGGTCTCCGGCATGTCGCCGAGCTTGACCGCGGCCACGCTCACGATCTGTGCCGGCGCACCGGTGCGCGCTTTGGGCCGGTTGAACAGGTGGAACAGAACCACGGCGATAACCGCGATGGCAATCACCACTGCAATCCACAGGCCGCGCTTGTTGCGCGAGTGTCCGGCTGTTCGCGGAGTATCCGCACTCATAACCATCTCCAGATGCCGGCTCCTGACTAAAGCAAGAGCGCTTTCGTTTTCAAATGCAGGCCACCGGCTATTCCAGGCGGCGGTAGTCCGTCAACGCGACGGTCGGATTTTTCCTTAACGGCCTGTCGCTGACATGGTTGACACTGTCCGGTGCCATCCGTTTTCCAAGCGATGAATTAACTCATTGGCACACGGGTACAAACATGCCATCTGGGGGTTTTTGCAAACGCCATATTGTGATAACGCCCGTCACGCACGTCTGCAGCGACATCGCCGCCGTGTCCTGGGCCGATCTAAATTTTGCAGGCAGGGATGACATACCGGCTCCATATGCGTGCTGCTGCTGGAACGTCATCCCAGCCTGCAAACTCACACGATCTTCTGCCGCCGCCACCACGGTGTAACTTTCTCTTCGCGCAGCAGCGTGAACAGGCCGGCGCCGAGAATCATCACAATGCCGATCAGCATCGGCCAATCGAGCTTGTCGCCAAACAGCCAATAGCCGAGCCCGATGGCCCAGAGCATCTGGCTGTATTGCGTGGGCGCCACGCGGTTGGCAGGCGCGATCAAGGTGGCATACATCAGCAGCACGCCGGCCAATGCGGCGAGCAGGCCGTAACCGGCGAGCAAACCCCACTCGTGCAGGTTCGGCCAATGGAAATGCGACAGCATCAACAGGCCGCCGACGATCAGCGGACCCATCACACCCGCGCCGTAAAGGCTGATGCGCTTTTCGTGCGGACCGGCCATGCGCAACGCAACCACCGACGCGGCGGCGAACAGCCCGCATATCAGGCCCGCGATATCGCCCACGCCCAGTGCGCGAAAGCCAGGCCGCAGCACCACCAGCACGCCCAGAAAACCCACGAACACGGCCGACCAGCGGCGCCAGCCGACGTGCTCCTTCAAGAAGATCACCGACAGGATGGTCACGAAGATCGGCATCAGAAAGATCATCGTGAACACTTCAGCCATCGGCAGCAGGGTGAACGCCGTGACCGACGCGATGTTGCCGCCTGCGCCTGCCAACGCGCGCACCCACCACAGCGACGGTCGCTGCGCCGTTACCGCACCGCGCCAGCGATCGCCTTTTTTCATGATGAAGGGCAGTGCAGCAAGCCCGAATGCCGCGCCAAAGAACACGGATTCATAAGGCTGTACCGAGCCATGCAGCGATTTGACGAACGCGTCGCTGATCGCGTATGCGGCGAAGCTGGCGAAGCCTAGAAGGATGCCTTTGAGCATGCGTATTCCGAGGGTGGCGGCAGGCGGAGCACGCGGCCGGCAGCCAATGCGGATGTTCCTGGGATACCGCATCGGCCGGGCGTCAAGAGCCCCTGAATGTTGCAGGTGCAGCATACATGGGAAGGCGGGAATGACAAGGCTGTGGGACTTACCTGATTCCTTCTCGCTGCATGACCCACTCACCCTTGCTACAACACGGAACTCGCCAGCACCTCGCTAGCCATCAACGTGGTCCGCGGTGTGTGCCAGCGCAGTGACAAGCCAGCGTCCCGCGCAGCGCACGGCCCGTCATACCGCTCACCGGCTACAAACCACCGGCCTGCATGCAGCCGTCCATGTGCTGCAGCCCTACGCGGACACGCTGAGTACGGAACGGAATGGATAACGCCTTCGCGCGCCGTACGGTCCCTTTACATTGCGCGGAATAGGACGTCAGGCTGCACATCAGGCGCATCTACGATTTCAATACACGCAACGGCCAGTGCTGCTCCAGCAATGCCGCCCATCTGCAACCGGCCACAACGCGCAGCAAGGCCAGCGTGGAAACGAATGCCACGGTGGTACGCGTGTTGTTCGACGAACACAGGCGCGCCACGCGGCAGATGCGCCATTGATCGATCCGAATTGCCTCGGTACGGAAAAGGGGATTTGGATCGTGAAAGCCACGCCACGCTCATCGGCTGGCTGGCTGCAGGCCGGCGGCTGCTGCACCCCGGCATGACCGGCATAAGCCGCCACCGCTACAATGTAGGGCTTCCCCGACTGTTCCTGGAACTCCTATGGCAGCCCGTTTGAACCCGCTCGACCTCTATGACGTCCGTTCCCTGCTCACCGACGAGGAGCGCATGGTGCAGGACACGGTTGGGCGTTTTGTCGACGAAAAAGTGCTGCCCATCATCGGCGATTGCTTCGATCAAGGACGTTTTCCCGGCGAGCTGATTCCGGAAGTCGCCAACCTCGGCCTACTGGGTGCGACCATTCCCGAGAAATACGGTTGCGCCGGCATGAACGGCGTCAGCTACGGCCTGATCTGCCAGGAGCTGGAGCGCGGCGATTCCGGCCTGCGCAGTTTTGCCTCCGTGCAAAGCTCGCTGTGCATGTATCCCATCTACGCCTACGGCAGCGAAGCGCAGAAGATGCAGTA
>NZ_DAIOEU010000088.1:0-15535 GCF_036746095.1 Dyella sp. | reverse complement strand
TGGCAGGCCGTGAAGATCAGCCTGAGCAGGTCGTCGCCGATGTCGTCGTCGAGCATGGTTTCCAGCTCCGACTTGCCATCCGCCGCTTCGCCTTCCGCTTCATAGGCGAGCGCCTCGTGCTTGCGTTCGATCAGCTTTTTGCGCCGCAGCTGATCGATGGCCCGATGCTTGGCGGCGGTCATCAGCCAAGCGCCGGGATTGTCTGGCACGCCGCTTTCCGGCCAGCGCTCGAGTGCGGTCACCAGCGCATCCTGCGCCAGTTCCTCGGCCAGCCCCACGTCGCGCACCATGCGCGCGAGGCCGGCAATGAGCCGCGCCGATTCGATACGCCATACTGCTTCGATGGTGCGATGGATGTCGGTGGCCGTCATGGCCACCGATCACAGCACTTGCTCGCGTGCGGCGCAAGTTCATGTCGGCATGTCAGGCCACAGGATGGCGCGGGTCTTCGAAGCCGTCGGCCGCCTTGCGGACTTCAGGCGGAAAATCGCTCATCTCGAACACCTGCCGGATTTCGATGGTGTCGCCGGGACCAAGCGGACAGCGCGAGGCCCAGGCGATGGCGTCATCGCGCGAGGTGACGTCGATCATCCAATAGCCGCCGACCACTTCCCTGGTTTCGGCAAAGGGACCGTCGACGATCTTGGGCTTGCCGTTGACCGAGCTGACACGCACGCCGGCCGAAGGGGGATGCAGGCCATCCAGGGCAAGCAGCACACCGGCTTCCTGCAAGGTTTTATTGAAGCGCATCATCTTTTCCACCGCTTCGGCCCTTGGCCGTGCATCAGGCGCGGCGTCGC
This sequence comes from Dyella sp., assembly GCF_036746095.1. Classification (NCBI taxonomy): domain Bacteria; kingdom Pseudomonadati; phylum Pseudomonadota; class Gammaproteobacteria; order Lysobacterales; family Rhodanobacteraceae; genus Dyella; species Dyella sp. The sequence continues at coordinate 14,735 of NZ_DAIOEU010000088.1, read as the reverse complement.
ATTGGCCGGCGGGCAGCATCAGCATCATGAATCGCATGGTTTTCTCCTTATGCTTGCGGCGGAATGATGACCATCCAGTGGACACCGAAGCGGTCGACCACCATACCGAAATAGGGCGAGAAAAACGTTTGGCTGAGCGGCATGTGCACCTGGCCGCCATCGGCCAGCGCCGCAAACACGCGGTCGGCTTCGGCGTTGCTGCTTACCGTGAGCGATAGCGCGAAACCTTGGAATGCCGTGTCCTTGTTCACGCAGTCATCGGAAGCCATCACCAAGGTATCGCCGATGGAGATGTCGCTGTACATGATGTGCTCGCCATTGGCGTTGGCAGCGGGACCGTCGCTCGGCGGGGCTTCCTTGTAGCGCAGCTTGGTGTTGACCTTGGCGCCGAGGTGTTTCTCGTAATAGTGGATGGCTTCTTCGCAGCGGCCGTTGAAGAACAGGTAGGGCTGGACGTGCATGGGTGCTTCCTCATGGCTTGAGTAGGTCTCTCGATAAGGAGACGAAGCAGAGGAGGCGAAATCGACATCGACATCGCGCTGCCGCCGAGGCGCCGGAACGTTCAGCGCGCGCCGTACTGGCTGGAGCGGCGTACCACCAGTTTTACCGGCAGCAGCTGGGTTTTCACCGGCTCGCGGCGGATCAGGCGCAGGAGGTTGTCGACCAGGGTTTCACCCGCCAGCTTGGTGTCCTGCAGCACGGTGGTCAGCGGCGGATTGAGGAAGCGGGCCATCGGGATATCGTCGAAACCCGCCACCGCCACCTGCTCGGGCACCTTGATGCCATGGTCGGCGAGCGCGCGCATGGCGCCGATGGCGATCAGGTCGCTGGCGGCAAAGACGGCGTCGAACGGCAGCTTGCGTTCCAGCAGCGTTTCCAGCGCTTCATAGCCGGCTTGTTCGGTGCTTTCGGCGGCATCGACCTGCAAGGCGCTGTCAGCTTCGATGCCTGCCTCCTGCAGCGCGGTGGCGTAACCGCGATAGCGGTCGAAGAACTCGGGGTAATGGCTGGATGCGTCGCCGAGAAAGGCAATGCGCCGGCAGCCTTGCTCCAGCAGATGGGTGGCCACGGCCTGCCCGCCGTGCAGGTTGTCGCAGCCGATGGAGACGTCCGGCTGGTCCGGCAGCACGGCGCCCCAGCGCACGGAACGGGTGCCATGCGCGGACAGCTTCTGCATTTTGTCGCGATAGGCCAGGTAGTCGCCGTAGCCGAGCAGGATGATGCCGTCCGCCTTCTTGGTGTCGGCGTAATCGGCATGCCAGTCGTCGGACAGCTGCTGGAACGAGATCAGCAAGTCATAGCCGCGCAGCGCACAGGCGCGCGTGATCGAGCCCAGCATCGAAAGAAAGAACGGATTGATGTGCGAATCGTCGGCGGTGGGATCTTCGAACAGCAGCAAGGCCAGAGTGCCCGAGTGCTGCGAGCGCAGGTTCGAGGCATTCTTGTCCACCTTGTAGTTGAGCTGGTCGGCTGCCGCCTTGATGCGCTGGCGCGTTTCCTCGCTGACCAGCGGACTGCCGCGCAACGCCCGTGAGACCGTGGATTGCGAGACCCCGGTCAAGTGGGCGATGTCGAACGAGGTGGGTTTCCCTTTGATTTGCACTGCAGAGCAACTCTTTGCGCTCGGGCAGCCGGCGGGCGGCGGCCGTCCCGTAACGGCATCCTAACGGCTGGCTTGGCGTCTGTCGTGCCGCAAGGCAAGAAAAGCCGGAAGGTGGATAAGAAAAGGCCCCGCGAACTTTAGGGGGAAGTCCGCGGGGCCGGGCTGGAATCGGCGACCCAGGGGAGAGGGCCGATTCCGGTGGCGACCCAGGGAGGTGGGCGCCGGGGGATGCCGTTGCGTGCATCCGTTAGTGAGAACGCACCAAGGCCTGAAAAGTTGCACCGGACGGTGCAAAAAGTCCGAAATGGTTAGCGGGGATTCAGATCAGGATCATTTGCCGGCACTGCCCAGGTATTTGCTTAGACGAATCTGCAGGTGTTGTAAAAAATCCGTGTTGTTCGTAAGGCTTGCCCTTTGTCGAGCGCGCTGCGCAGTTGCATGACCGCGCACGCTGACATGGTTCGCTCAATGCGCCTCGTCCCAGTTCTTGCCCACGCCTACGTCCACCACCAGCGGTACGCGTAAAGCTGCGGCGCCGGACATGTGTTGGCGAATCGCCTCGCGTACAACATCCACAGCATCGGCGCGCACTTCGAACACCAGTTCGTCGTGTACCTGCATCAGCATGTGCGCATCGTCGCGGTCTTTCAGCCAGGCGGCGACGGTGATCATGGCGCGCTTGATGATGTCGGCGGCGGTGCCTTGCATCGGGGCGTTCACCGCGGCGCGTTCGGCGCCCGCGCGCAGGGCCTGGTTGCGTGCGCTCAGGTTTTCCAGATAGAGCCGCCGGCCGAACAAGGTTTCGACGTAGCCATCGCGATGCGCACGTTCGCGCGTGGCGTCCATGAAGGCATGCACGCCGGGATAGCGCGAGAAATAACGCGCCATGTAGTCGCTGGCTTCGCCGCGGTCGATGCCAAGCTGGCGTGCCAGGCCGAACGCGCTCATGCCGTACATCAGGCCGAAGTTGATTGCCTTGGCCGCGCGGCGCTGGTTGCTGGTGACAGCTTCAGGCTCCAGGCCGAACACTTCGGCGGCGGTGGCGCGATGGATGTCGCCGCCTTCCTGGAATGCGCGCAACAGGCCTTCGTCGCCGGAAAGATGCGCCATGATGCGCAGCTCGATCTGCGAATAGTCGGCTGCCATCACCTGCCAACCTTCGGGCGCGATAAAGGCCTGGCGGATACGCCGGCCTTCCTCGGTGCGCACCGGAATGTTCTGCAGGTTTGGATCGGTAGATGAAATGCGGCCCGTGGCGACGGCGCCCTGGTGATAGCTGGTGTGCACGCGGCCAGTGCGCGGATTGACGATCTCGGCCAGTTTTTCCGTGTACGTGGAGCGCAGCTTGGCCAGGCCGCGGTAATCGAGGATCAGGCGCGGCAGCGCGTGTTCTTCCGCGATCGCTTCGAGCGCTTCCTCGTTGGTGGATGGTTGTCCGGTCGGCGTCTTGAGTTTGGCCGGCAAGCCGAGTTCGTCGAACAGGATCGCCTGCAACTGCTTGGGCGAATCGAGGTTGAACTCGTGTCCGGCCGATTGCCAGGCTTCCTGCTGCAGCTCATGCATGCGCTTGCCGAGTTGCTGGCTTTGCTTGCGCAGCTCGTTCACGTCGATCAGCACGCCGCGCTGCTCCATGCCGGCCAGCACGGGGATCAGCGGAATCTCGATGTCCTCGTAGACCTTGCGCAGCTTCGGTTCGCTTTCCAGCTGCGGCCACAGCGCATGATGCAGGCGCAGGGTGACGTCTGCATCTTCGGCCGCGTAGTTGCACGCGGTATCCAGGTCCACTTGCGAGAACGAAATCTGCCTGGCGCCTTTGCCGGCGACTTCTTCGTATTTGACGGTGTCGTAATCCAGATAACGCTTGGCCAGCGAATCCATGTCATGCCGCGTGGCGGTAGCGTTCCACACGTAGGATTCCAGCATGGTGTCGTGCTGCAAGCCCTGCACGACGATGCCGTAGTGCGACAGGATGTTCATGTCGTATTTGGCGTGCTGGCCGACCTTCGGGCGCGCGGAGTCTTCGAGGATCGGCTTGAGCGCGGCGAGCACCTGGTCGCGCGGCAGTTGTGCAGGCGTGCCGGGATAATCGTGCGCCAGCGGGATGTAGCAGGCCTTGCAGGGTTCTACAGAAAGACTGACGCCGACGATATCCGCCTGCATCGCATCGAGGCTGGTGGTTTCCGTATCGAAGGCAATCAGCGAGGCCGCCTCGAGGCGTGCCAGCCAGGCATCCAGTTGCGCCTGGGTGGTCACCAATTCGTATTCGCCCTTGACGGAAGCAACGGATGGCTTGGCGGCAACCGGTGCGGCGGCAGCGGGCGCGGGTGAGGTGAGGACTTCCGCAGTGACGTTGTCCAGCTCTTTCAGCGCGGCCTTGAACTCATAGCGCGTGTACAACTCGCGCAACGCATCGATGTTGCGCTCGCGCAGCAGCAATCGCGGCACGCTGAAATCCAGCGCCACATCGGTCTTGATCGTGACCAGCTGGCGCGACAATGGCAACGAAGGCAGTGCCTCGCGCAGGTATTGGCCGATCTTGCCGCCGACCTTGTCGGCATTGGCGATGACGCCGTCCAGCGTGCCGTATTCGGCCAGCCATTTCGCCGCGGTTTTCGGGCCGCATTTGTTGACGCCGGGTACGTTGTCGACGGTATCGCCGGTGAGGCTGAGGAAGTCGATGATCTGCTCCGGCTTCACGCCGAATTTTTCCATCACCGCGGCGCTGTCCATGGTGGTGTTGGTCATGGTGTTGACCAAGGTGATGCCGGGACGCACCAGTTGCGCGAGATCCTTGTCACCGGTGGAAATCAATACATCGATGCCATGCCCGTGCGCCTGGCTGGCCAGCGTGCCGATGACGTCGTCGGCCTCCACGCCGGTGACGCGCAGAATCGGAAAGCCAAGCGCGCTGACGATCTCCAGCATCGGCTCGACCTGCGCGCGCAGATCGTCCGGCATCGGCGGCCGGTTCGCCTTGTACTTGTCATACAGCACATTGCGGAAAGTGGGGCCGGAGGCGTCGCTGACGAAGGCCACGTAATCGGGCTTCGCCTTCAGCGTGGCGCGCAGCATGTTGACCACGCCGAAGAGGGCGCCCGTGGGTTCGCCCTTCGCATTGCTGAGGGGTGGCAGCGCGTGGAAGGCGCGATAGAGATACGACGAGCCGTCGATGAGCGTGAGATTTGGCATGCCGGGATTCTAAGGGAACAAGGCGTCAGGGGCAGGCAATCAAACATGGGGACGGCCCATGCTCTTTGCATCCGGGCATTCACCGCTGGGCGAACCGTGCACTGCTATGCTTCGCGCCTCTGACGAGGTCATTCCGCCATGAAACACGCAGCCTGCTTGCTCGCCCTTTCTCTCCTGGCCGCCTCGTCGGCCTTTGCGCAGACGTCTTCCTCTTCCTCGGCCACGCCGCACTTCGCACCGGCACCGCCGCCGCCCGACATGAACGATCCGGGTGTGAATCCGGCCAAGGAGCCGCCGGCCGAGTCGAGCACCGCAGCCAAACCGGTATCGAGCCCGGCCGAACTGGAACCCAGCCATTTGCCCGGCAAGCCGATCCCGGTGCCGAAGGTAGCCGGCGTACCCGCACCTGCCCCCCGCGATGCCAATGGGCAAACGCCGCCGGACGTGCAGGTACGGCAAGAGGGCGAAAACACCATCCAGGAATACCGCCAGAACGGCCGCGTCTACATGGTGGTGGTGACGCCCAAGCATGGCCCGCAGCAGATCTACAACGTCAACCCCGACGGCCACATGCTCGATCCGAACGGCCAGCCGCCGATCAAGCCGGTGATGTACCGGATCATGCATTGGGGCGATAGCAAGCCGGCGTCTGCATCGTCGTCGGAAGACAACGGCCAGTGACGTCTTGCGCATGAACCTGCGCGAAAGCTGGTTGCTATTCGCCCTGGGTTCGGCGTTCTTCGCCGCGTTGACGGCGCTGTTCGGCAAGCTGGGCGTGGCGGGCATCAATTCCAATCTCGCCACCTTCATTCGCACGCTGGTGATCCTCGCGGTGACCGCGGGCATCCTCAGCCTGCGGGCGGAGTGGGCCAAGCCGTCCGGCTTGCCATGGCATAGCTGGGTGTTCCTGGTGCTTTCGGGTATCGCCACGGGATTGTCGTGGCTGTGCTACTACCGTGCGTTGCAATTGGGGCCGATAAGCAAGGTGGCGCCGATCGACAAGCTCAGCGTGGCGATCGCGATCGTGCTGGGCTTGCTGGTGCTGGGTGAAAAGCCGAGTTGGCCGGTGTTGATCGGCGGCGTGTTGATCGTGGCCGGCTCGCTGGTGATTGCGCTGTTCGCGTAGGCTGGGTTCGGCTGTATCTCGCTCCAGCCTTCGGGGCATTTCAGCGCGTGGGATCCAGTTCGGCGTAGTGGCGGAAGATGCCGTCTTCATTGAAGGGAATGCGCCGTGGCGAAGCCAGATAAGCGGCCACGTTCGGCCGCTCCGCGATGCGCTCGGCCAGGGCGCGCAGGCGTGGCATGCGTTTGTGCATGCGGCGCATCGTGTTGGGAAAGGCGTAGTCGAGTCCGCTGACCAGTTGGAACAGCGACAGATCGACGTATGAGTGGCGCGACAGCGCCTGCTTGCCGTTACCGCGCTCCAGCACCTGTTCGAAATAACCGAGGAATTTCGGCAAGCGCGCTTTGCGAAATGCCTCGCTGCGTTTGCGCGCGGCGGCGCGCTGTTGTTCGTAGTATTGATCGGTGGCAATGGGGTGATGCGTGTCGTGAATTTCCACCACGAAATCGGCGATCGTCAGTTGTAATTGTTGCGCATGGATTTCCGCGGATTGCCCGCCAGGTACCAGCCCCAGGCGTGGGCCTAGGTAGGCGAGGATGGTGGCGGTTTGTGCAATCACCAGGCGGCCCGCCTTGAGGAACGGTGGCGCGAACGGCAAAGCGCCATCCTGCTTGCCGCGCAGGAACGGCATGATTGCCTTGTCGCCGCGTTCGCGCGCCACGTCGACGTAGTCGGCGCCGGCATCTTCCAGCGCCAGTCGCACGTATTCGCCGCGGCCTTGAATGCCCGTCCAGTAGTAGAGTTCGTAGCGCATGGATGTTTCCTCGGCTCGATCATGGTGAGCGTAGGCAACCCGCGCTCAACGCGGTGTGAGAGCACCCTTGGCGGTGAGTTCGCGCAGGCGATTCCACACCAGTGCCGCCAGCGGCGATAGCGAACGCTGGCGGCGACGGATCAAGGTAACGGCGCGCCGCTCGGCGGGTGTGAGCGGGCGTACGGCAAGGGTGGCGGGTGGCGAAAAAAGAGCGGGTGTCACGGTGACGCCTAACCCGGCCTCCACCATGCGGAATGCCGTGTAAGGGTGGCCGGTCTGTTGGATGACGTGCGCTTCCACGCCGTGTTTCTGCAGCAGTTGATCGATCAGGCGCCGGCTGCCGGAGGAATAGTCCAGCAAAACCAGCGGCTGCCCCTGCAATTTTTTCCATCCCACGGTTTTGTGTCGGGCGAGTGGGTGGTCGGGGCGGCAGGCGAGACAGAAGGGATCGTGCATGATCACCTCGCTGTCGAATTCGCCAGCCTCGGGTGGTTCGATCGCGATGCCGAAATCCACTTCGCCTCCGCGCACGCTATCGAGCACCAGGGTTTGCGCCTGGTCGTGCAACTGGATGGTGAGTTCGGGATAGTCGCGGGCGCAGTCGGCAATGCATAGCGGCATCAAGCTGGCCGAGAGCGTCGGCACCGATGCGATATGGATCTTGCCGTGCTTGCGCTCGCCTTCGGAGTGCACGTGGTCCAGCACGCCTTCGAGTTCATCCAGTACACGTTCGATCGCACTTTCCAGGTAACGGCCGGCTTCGGTGGGAATCACCTCACGCGTGCTGCGATCGAACAGGCGCACGCCGAGTTCCGCTTCCAGCTCGGCCACATGCCGGCTGACCGCGGGCTGGCTCAGGTACAGATGCTCCGCTGCGCGACGGAAATGGCGCTGGCGCGCAACGGCCAGGAAAACCCGCAACTGCCGGAGATTTACATTCATGCTCATGGCGTATCAATAAATACAATAAAGTTATTTGATTTATCAATGGCCGGACAGTGAAATAGCGCCACTTCCCGCTCCTACGAACCTGCAGCCATGTCCCTGCGCCGCTTGCTGCCCGATAACTTCACCCTTTGCCTGATCGCCACCGTCATCACGGCCAGCGTGTTGCCCTGCCGCGGGCATGCTGCGGTGGCGTTCGACTGGCTCACCAATCTCGCCATTGCGCTGCTGTTCTTCCTGCATGGCGCCAAGCTTTCGCGTGAGGCGGTGGTCGCCGGCATGACCAACTGGCGACTGCATCTGACCGTGCTGGTCAGCACCTTTGCGCTGTTTCCGGTGATGGGGCTGCTGCTCAAGCCGTTGCTGTTGCCGCTGATCACGCCGGCGCTGTACGTTGGCATCCTGTTCCTTTGCACCTTGCCGTCGACGGTGCAGTCATCGATTGCGTTCACATCCATTGCGCGCGGCAACGTGCCAGCCGCGGTGTGCTCGGCATCGGCGTCCAGTTTGGTCGGCATTGCGGCGACACCTTTGCTGACGGGCTTGCTGGTGCATGCGCATGGGCAGGGTGGTCTGTCCTGGCATTCGGTGGGCGATATCGTGCTGCAGCTATTCGTGCCGTTCGTGGCTGGACAAATTGCGCAACGCTGGATCGGCGGTTGGGTGCAACGGTATCGGTCGGTGGTTGGACTGGTCGATCAGGGTTCGATTCTGCTGGTGGTGTACACCGCCTTCAGCGCCGCGGTGTTGCAGGGTTTGTGGAAGCAGCTTCCATGGCCGGTGCTGGGCGGGCTGCTGGTCGTCAACGCCATCCTGCTCGCCGCGGCACTGTTGACGACACGCTATGGCTCACGTGCGCTGGGTTTTAATCGCGAAGACGAAATCACCATCGTCTTCTGCGGTTCCAAGAAGAGCCTGGCCAGTGGCGTGCCGATGGCGAACGTGCTGTTTCCCGCGCATATGCTGGGCATGATCGTGTTGCCGATCATGTTGTTTCACCAGATGCAGTTGATGACGTGCGCGGTGTTGGCGCGGCGGTATGCGCAGCGGAAAGAGGCCGCCAAGCGTCGCGCGTCGGGTAGCGATGCAATGGCAACAGAGTGACGGTATGTCGGTTTGGCTAACGGGACGGGCTAAGTTAAGCCAGAACCTTAAGCTTACGGATGACTAGCTCCCTCCCCTACGTGCAGTAGGGGATGGCTGGGATGGGGTGAAGCGAATCTTGCGGCGATGTTTGATCACGCGTTGAACATAAGTCCGGCGCAGCCGGACGCGAGCTTCGTTCGCAGCACCCCCACCCCAACCTACCCTGCAAGCAGGAGAGGGAGTGCGGCGCGGTAGCTGGCGGGTCTCAGTGGCGGAAATGGCGCATGCCGGTGAAGACCATCGCCATGTCGTGGTCATCCGCCGCGGCAATCACTTCCGCATCGCGCATCGAGCCGCCCGGCTGGATCACCGCGCTGATACCTGCGGCGGCGGCAGCATCGATACCATCGCGGAACGGGAAGAACGCATCGGAAGCCATCACCGAGCCGCGCACTTCCAGCTTTTCGTCAGCGGCCTTGATGCCAGCGATACGCGCGCTGTACACGCGGCTCATCTGGCCGGCGCCGATACCGATGGTCTGGCGATGGCGTGCGTAGACGATGGCATTGCTCTTCACGTATTTGGCCACCTTCCAGGCGAAGATCAGGTCGTCGATCTGTTCCTGCGTGGGCGCGCGGCGCGTGACGATCTTCAGGTCCGCTGCCGTCACCATACCGCGGTCCGCCGTCTGCACCAGCAAGCCGGAGCCGACGCGGCGCAGATCATGGGTGGTGGTCACATTTCCGCTTTCGGCCGGTACGGGGATGCGCAGCACGCGCACGTTGCCCTTCTTGGTGAACGCCTTCAGCGCTTCATCCGAATAGCCAGGGGCCAGCACGACTTCGATGAACTGGCGTTCCACCATCGCCTGTGCGAGTGCGCCATCGACTTCGCGATTGAACGCGATGATGCCGCCGAAGGCGGAGGTGGGGTCCGTCTGGAAGGCCAGGTCGTACGCTTTGGCGATGCCGTCCAGGCTTACCGCCACGCCGCACGGATTGGCATGCTTGACGATCACGCAAGCCGGTTTGGTGAAGCTGCGCACGCATTCCCATGCGGCATCCGCATCGGCGATGTTGTTGAAGGAAAGTTCCTTGCCTTGCAACTGCTGGAACGTTGCGAGCGTGCCAGGTACGGGTTGCAGGTCACGATAGAATGCGGCCTGCTGGTGCGGGTTTTCGCCGTAGCGCAAATCCAGCGCTTTCACGAAGCGGCTGTTGAGCTGGTGGGGGAAGGCATCGTGACCGGCAATGGCGTCCTGCGCCTCGTTGAGTTGCAGGCCCGACAGGTAGTCGCTGATCGCACCGTCATAGTTGGAGACGCGATTGAACGCCGTCACCGCCAGCTTGAAGCGCGTTGCGCGGCTCAAGCCGCCGTGCTGTTCGATTTCCGACAGAGCTTCGTCGTATTGATCGGGCGAGGTAAGCACGCCGACGTCGCTCCAGTTCTTCGCCGCGGAACGCAGCATGGCGGGGCCGCCGATATCGATGTTTTCGATCGCTTGTTCCAGCGTGCAATCGGGCTTGGCGACGGTCGCTTCGAATGGATACAGGTTCAACACCAGCAGGTCGATCGGCGCGATGCCAAGTTCGGCCATCACCGCGTCGTCCGTGCCGCGGCGGCCGAGCAGCCCGCCATGTACCTTCGGATGCAGGGTCTTGACGCGGCCATCCATGATTTCCGGAAAACCTGTGACGTCACTGACGTCTTTGACAGGTATGCCTGCCTCGCGCAATGCCTTCGCGCTGCCGCCGGTGGAGAGCAATTCCACCTTGGCGGCCGCCAGGCGTTTGCCCAGTTCGATCAGTCCGGTCTTGTCCGAGACGCTGATCAGGGCACGGCGGATAGGCGTGACGGCAGGTGCAGGCATGGTGGCTTCCGGGAACGGGAAAGCTGCGCATTATAGCGCCATGCCTGCGTTGCGGCATGGTGTTTGGACGTCTAAACGAGATGTTGCGGCCAGGCTCGGCCTTCGGTGCTAGAGCAGGCCGTGCTGCGCGAGCTTCTTGCGCAACGTGGCGCGATTGATGCCCAGCACCGCCGCTGCGCGGCTCTGGTTGCCATCATGAAAGGCCAGTACTTCCCGCAGCAATGGGCCTTCGACTTCGCGAATCACCAATGCGTGCAAGCCTTCGTCGCATGGGGTGTCGCCAATGTCCGCAAGGTAGCGGCGCACTGTACGACTGACACATTCACTCAGTGCGCTCTGCGACGAGGATTCACGAACAACCTCGTTGGCAGGCAGTCTCACGGCGTTCAAGGACATGTCCCCTCACGGACTCCACGCAACGGCTGCATAGGCCGTCACCATGTTCTGGCAGTTACCGCTTTCGCGGCGGGTCGACAGTCGCTGCTTTCTGCAGCGCGAGGGACCGAGTGTACTCGCGACCGCCGATAAAATTAAGAGCCTTTTGCGATGAAAATGCACGTAACCGCATAAGCCATGCCGAACAGGCACTAAGCGGCGGTTATTCAAACGCCATGTCAAAGCCGACTGCTTGATGTCCCGGATCCTCTACCTCAAAGACCAGAGCTGTGCTAGCGCCGGGCGCAAGGCCTCGATGCAAGGCTTCCGTATCGTCCAGGTATTCATAAGGGTTGAGACGACGCATGGCGATCACTTTGCCATTGCCATCGGTCAATCGAATGGTGACCACGGGCCAGGGTTGAGTGAATGCAGCGTCGTTGCGCAACGTGGCACTGATCAGCAATGCGCCGGGCACGGTAGGATGCGTTTGCACATCGCGCGCAAGCAGATGCAGCTTGCTGACATCGCGTACCGGTGGCAGGTGGCATGGCAGCACCGAACACGCTTGCTGTATCAGCGGACCGGTGGTGGGGTCGGCAATCAAGGTGTCGCGCAACGCCCAGCCGATCTGCGCGACGAGACCCAGCAACAGCAACAGGCATGCCATCACCCATGGCCAACGGCGTGGTCGATCGATGCGTTTGTCGCGTGCGAAACGCGGCGTGACGATGAGATCGGCAAAATCGTCGCGCAACGGCGGCGTGTCGCCTGGCTCGGGTTCGGTATTGGGCTTGGGCCGATAGACCGCCGCTTCCAGGCGCGGAGGTTCTATACCGGGTTCGTGGTCGGGCAGTTCGTGAAAGGGTTCCGGCGGCAGTTGATCGGCCAAGGTGGCGATGCTGTCGAAACCGGTGCCGCAATGTCCGCACATGACGAAGCCGTGTGCCTGCGCGAGCGTGCGCGCATCCACTGAAAACACGGATAGGCATTCAGGGCATTGCGTATACATTGAGTGCGCTAAAACTTGTGTGTTGCAAGCTTAGCAGGCTGAGGAGCGATCAAAAGCGACGCTGGCCGCTGATGCGTACCCAATCTTCGCGCACGTCCACGCGCAAGCCATCGAACCATTCGGCGTAACGCGCCAGCAGTTCTTCCTGCTGCCCTTGCAGGATGCCGGAGAGCGCGAACGGGGCGCCTGGCGTGGCGAGGGCGGCAAAGGTGGGCGCCAGCTCGCCGAGTGGGCCGGCAAGAATGTTGGCGACGAATACGTCGGCCGGTTCCCCAGCGAAATCGTCGGGCAAGAACAGCGCCAGCCGGTCGGCGACTTGGTTGCGTTCAGCGTTGTCGGCCGAGGCGATGAGTGCTTGGGGATCGTTGTCCACGCCCACGGCGGACGCTGCGCCAAGCTTCAGCGCGGCGATGGCGAGAATGCCGGAGCCGCAGCCGAAGTCGATCACGCGCTTGCCGCCGAGATCCAGGCTGTCCAGCCATTCCAGGCACAAGGCGGTAGTGGGATGCGTGCCGCTGCCGAAGGCGAGGCCGGGATCGAGTTGCACGATCGCCAGCGCATCGTCATCCGGCGGCGCGATATTCCATGGATAGATCCATAGCCGGCGGCCGAATGACATGGGCTTGAACTGGTCCATCCATGCGCGTTCCCAATCTTCATCGGCCACGTCGCGGAAGCTGAGCTGGTCGGGTTCCAGCCATGGCAGCAATTCGCTCAGGGCTTCACTCAGGCCGCGGCGGTCGATACCGGCATCGAACAAGGCGTTCAAGGTGATGGTCGGCCATAACGGCAGTTCGCCCACGCCGGGTTCGAAAATGGCCTGTTCGTCAGCGGTTTCGGCGTTGGCGTCGCGCAGCGTGATCGACAGCGAGCCCAGGTCGTCCAGCGCTTCTTCCACGCGTGGTTGCTGTTCGGCGCGGACCGTCAGGGAGAGTTCGAGCCAGGGCATCGGTGTTCCGGAGGAAGGGAGCTGCGCTTATTTTCCCTCGCCCGTTTGAGGAGAGGTAGGGTGAGAGGTGAATCTTGCGATCGGGCTCAACGTTGCGTCAGACAGATATGTCTGCCAGTAACTCTAACGCTACCGTTCCGTCACCCCGGCGAGGCGCTTCACAACAGCGAAGCTGGTCAAGCCGGGGCCTGGTGACTTTCGCCGTCTTCAAGTCGCTGGGTCCCGGCTTTTCGCCGGGACGACGAACTACAAGCGCTGCGTCGAGCGCATCAATCAAGCCTTCGACTCAAGCCCGCTATGCGGATGTTCCTTATGCTCCGCCATGCGCTTCTCCAGATAGTGGATGTTCTGTCCACCCTGCTGGAAACCGACGTCGGACATGATGCGCTGCTGCAGCGGAACGTTGCACTTCACGCCTTCGATCACCGTTTCGGCGAGCGCCAGGCGCATGCGCGCAATGGCGGTTTCGCGATCCGGCCCGTGCACGATCAGCTTGCCGATCATCGAATCGTAGTTCGGTGGAATGCGGTAGCCGTCGTACAGGTGCGTATCGACGCGCACGCCAGGGCCGCCTGGCGCTTCGAAGCGCTTCACCGTGCCGGGCGAAGGCATGAAGGTTTCCGGATCTTCCGCATTGATGCGGCACTCGATCGCGTGGCCGTTGATCTTGATGTTTTCCTGCTTGAGCGACAGCTTTTCGCCTGCGGCGATCAGCAGTTGCTCACGCACCAGGTCCACGCCGGTGATCAGTTCCGTCACCGGATGTTCCACCTGGATGCGCGTGTTCATTTCGATGAAGTAGAAGCGGCCGTTCTCGAACAGGAATTCGAACGTGCCCGCGCCGCGATAGCCGATGCGCAGGCATGCATCCACGCACACCTGGCCGATCTGCGCGCGTTGCTCCGGCGTGATGCCGGGCGCGGGCGCTTCTTCGACCACTTTCTGGTGACGACGCTGCATCGAGCAGTCGCGCTCGCCAAGATGGATCGCGTTGCCCTGGCCGTCGGCGAGCACCTGGATTTCCACGTGACGCGGATTTTCCAGGAACTTCTCCATGTACACCTGATCGTTGCCGAACGCCGCCTTGGCCTCCTGCTTGGTCATGGTGACCGCGTTGCCCAGGTGCGCTTCGGTGCGCACCACGCGCATGCCGCGACCACCGCCGCCGCCGGCGGCCTTGATGATCACCGGATAGCCGATCTCGCGCGCGATGCGCATGTTTTCTTCGACGTTGTCGCCGAGCGGGCCACCGGAACCGGGCACGCACGGCACGCCGGCGGACTTCATCGCGCGGATCGCTTCGACCTTGTCGCCCATCATGCGGATTACATCCGCCGTGGGTCCGATGAAGATGAAGCCGGATTGCTCCACCTGCTCGGCAAAATCGGCGCGCTCCGCCAAAAAGCCATAGCCGGGATGGATCGCATTGGCGTCGGTGATCTCGGCCGCCGCGATGATGCGCGGAATATTGAGATAGCTGTCGACCGAAGGCGCGGGGCCGATGCAGATGGCCTCATCCGCAAGGCCCACGTGCTTGAGGTTGCGATCCGCGGTGGAGTGCACCGCCACGGTCCTGATGCCGAGGCTGTGGCACGCACGCAGGATGCGCAACGCGATTTCGCCACGATTGGCGATAACGACCTTTTCGAGCTTTTGCATAGTCGTCCGGCCGGTCAGGCGATCACGAACATCGGCTGGTCGAATTCCACCGGCTGGCCGTTGTCGACCAGGATGGCCTGCACGGTGCCGCTGACCTCGGCTTCGATCTGGTTGAACATCTTCATCGCTTCGATGATGCCCAGCGTCTCGCCGGCCTTGACCTGCTGGCC
>NZ_DAIOEU010000087.1:0-15585 GCF_036746095.1 Dyella sp. | reverse complement strand
TAGACCTTGTCGCCGGTATGCAGACCGACGCCGGTGGCACGAATGATGTTCTTCAACGTACGCTGCTTAATCATTTATTGGGTACCTATAGGGGCAGCAGCCAATTCGAGCTGGGATGCTAACACAGTCTTAACCTGCGGAAAAACAAACCGTACCGTATTGAACGGACAATCCTTCATTTTCCTTTCATCAAATAATGCGATTCATTCGCATCCCGATGCTGCAAGCACTATAGGCAAATCAAGCACTTGCGATTCGACACAGCCCCCCGCGCCGGGGACGGGAAGATCCGGCAACGGGAGTCTGGACTAGCGGCGCGGGATACCGCCCCCACACCAGCCAATCGTGCGCCATCCTTAAATTCGCACCGCCAATCGCATTCCACGCACGAACGCGACGCCAGCCGACATCAGATGTCCCCTTTTCGCTACCGAAAGTCGGTCACGAAAGGTAGCAGACAGAAAGAATACCCTTCTGTCCCGGCACAGGGAACACTGACAAGTTAATGCGTCGTTAGTTCATGCCCTTCACACTTTTTCACATTTTTTGATGCGTTCCTCGCCTGATTAGTCCGCCTGGCGGCGCAAAAAGGCGGGAATATCCAGGTAGTCAAAGCCTGGATCGGCGCTCTTGGCCGGACCTTCGCTACCGCGTGGATTGCTCGCCACCACTTCTGGGTGCGCATAGTCGACCACTTCGTTGCCCGTGCCGGTGCGCAACACCATCGGACGCGGACGCTGGCGCATTTCCACCTGGCTGGCGGCGACGCGCTGCACCGGTTGGCGAGCGGCCGCGCGGTTGAGGCCGGTAGCTACTACCGTCACGCGCACATCGTCCTGCATTTCCGGGTCCAGCGAGGTGCCGATCACCACCGTGGCGTCTTCGCTGGCGAAGTCGTGGATGATGCGACCGATCTCATCGAACTCGCGCATGGTCAGGTTCGGGCCGGCGGTGACGTTCACCAGGATGCCGCAGGCGCCATTGAGGTTGACGTCTTCCAGCAGCGGGTTGTTGATGGCCGCTTCCGCCGCCGCCTGTGCGCGGTCGTCGCCGCGAGCGGTGCCCGAGCCCATCATCGACAGACCCATTTCACTCATCACTGTACGCACATCGGCGAAATCGACGTTGATCAGGCCAGGCGCCGTGATCAGGTCGGCGATGCCTTGCACGGCGCCCTGCAACACGTCGTTGGCAGCCTTGAAGGCATTGAGCAGCGTCACTTCCCGACCCAGTACCGAGAGCAGCTTCTCGTTCGGCACCGTGATCAGCGAGTCGACATGCTGCGACAGGTCTTCGATACCCTTCAGCGCGACCTGCATGCGGCGTCGGCCTTCAAACGGAAACGGCTTCGTCACCACAGCAACCGTCAGAATGCCCTTCTCTTTGGCCAGCTGGGCAACGACCGGGGCCGCGCCCGTGCCGGTGCCACCGCCCATGCCGGCGGTAATGAACACCATGTCCGCGCCTTCGAGCATTTCCTCGATGCGTTCGCGATCTTCCAGCGCAGCCTGACGGCCGACTTCCGGATTGGCGCCCGCACCCAGGCCCTTGGTGACGTTGGCACCCAATTGCAGGTGCATGCGTCCGCCGCAGCCCTTCATCGCCTGTGCATCCGTGTTGCACACCACGAAATCCACGCCTTCGATGTTGGAGTTGAGCATGTGCGCAACCGCGTTGCCGCCGCCGCCGCCCACGCCAATGACTTTGATCACCGCATTGGGTGCCAGTTTTTCGACCAGTTCAAACATTTCCCGTCCTCCGTAGAGCTTCGTTGTCGTTGTAACCACGGGTCGACTCCTGTCTTCCCGCAGTGGTGAGCGAACCTCCATTCGCCCGGGCTGCGCCTCCTGCACCGCCTGACCCTTCGTTTCTAGAAATTCTTGGTGATCCAACTACGCAATTTATCGACCAGGCCGCCGACGCTGCCGCCGGCCGGGCCACTTGCTCGCATGCCGCCGTTACGCGCGCCATGCAACAACAAACCCACGCCGGTGGAATGCAGCGGATTGGCGATCACTTCGCCGAGCCCGACCACGTGCTGCGGCACGCCGATGCGCACCATCTTGTGGAAGATCTCCTCGGCCAGCTCCAGCGCACCTTCCATGCGCGATGCGCCACCGGTAAGCACCACACCCGCGGCGACCAGGCTGTCGTAACCGGAACGGCGCAATTCGTCCTGCACCATTTCGAAGATTTCCTCGTAGCGCGCCTGCACGCTCTGCGCGAGCGACTGGCGCGCCAGCCGGCGCGGCGGACGATCGCCCACGCTCGGCACCTGGATGGTTTCTTCCGCATGCGCAAGCTGCGCCAGCGCACAGGCGTACTTGATCTTGATTTCCTCGGCATGCGCGGTCGGCGTATGCACGCCATACGCGATGTCGTTGGTCACCTGGTCGCCACCCACCGGCAGCGACTTGGTGTAGCGGATCGCGCCTTGCGTATAGATCGCGATATCGGTGGTTCCCGCTCCGATGTCGACCAGGCACACGCCCAGCTCGCGCTCATCATCGGTGAGCACCGATTTCGCGCTCGCCACCGCCGAGGGCACCAGTTCGTCGACCGAAAGACCGCAGCGCTGGATGCACTTGCTGATGTTCTGCACCGCCGCCGCCGCGCCGGTCACCAGATGCACGGAAGCCTCCAGCCTCACGCCGCTCATGCCCACTGGCGAGCGGATGCCGTCCTGGCCGTCGATGCGGTACTCCTGCGACTCCTTATATAGGACCTTGCGGTCTGCCGGGATCGCCACCGCGCTCGCCGCTTCCAGCACCTGGTCGAGATCGCCCGGTGCGACTTCGCGATCGCGGATCGCCGCCGTGCCGTGGGAGTTGCGCGTTTCCAGATGGCTGCCGGAAATCGAGGCATACACCGAGCGGATATCGCAGCCGGCCATCAGCTCGGCCTCTTCCACCGCGCGCTGGATCGAGTGCACGGTCGATTCGATATCCACCACCGAACCCCGCTTCATGCCGCGCGAGACGTGCGAGCCGATGCCGATCACCTCGATCGGTTCGCCCGGCTCGTACTCGCCCACGATCGCCACCACTTTCGAGGTGCCGATATCCAGGCCGACTACCAATTGCTTTTCGTTTTTGCCTTTCATGTGCGTGGCGTGCCTCCGGCAGTCGGGGCGGCCGTCACTTGCGGCCATTTCACGGCAAAGCCGTTGGTATAACGAAGGTCGGCGTACTCGAAACTCTGCGAGTGCCCTGCGGCAACCTGGGGATACACGTCCAGGAAGCGACGCAGGCGACCGCCGGCCTGGTTGCGATCGCCAATCACGATCTGCGCGCCGGTATCGGTGCTCACGCTCCAGCTGCCGCGCTCGGTCAACGTCACTCCAATGATCCTCAAGTGCGTGCCGGTGAAGGCCTTCTGCACATCGGCAAAGAAACTCACCACTTCGGCGAGGTGGTCATCCGGTCCATGCAGATCGGGAAGCTGGTCGTAGTCAGCCGCGTCCGGCACGGTGAATACCTTGCCTTCGCGGCTGATCAGTTGATGGCTGTTCCAGCGCGCAAATGGCTGGCGCTCATACACGCGCAGCAGCAAGGTGTCCGGCCAGCGCTTGCTCGCCTCCACCGATTCCACCCACGGCAACGCGGCGACGGCCTTTTGCACGCCGTCGAGATTCAAGGCGAAGAAGCCCTTGCCCAGGCGCGGCTGTACGGCGGCGCGGATCTGTTCCGCGCTCACGTGCTTGAACTCGGCCTGCACGGTCAGCTGGGTGACCGGCCAGCGGTCGGCGGCAAACCAGCCGCTCAACACGCCAGCGATAGGCGTGACCACCAAGGCAATGGCCAGCAACCAGGCGACGAGGCGAATGCTTCCCCTCATTGCTCCTCCCTGAAACTGGTTTCCAGCACGCGCCAGCACAATTCCTGGTAATCGATGCCCGCTACGGCAGCCGCCTTCGGCACCAGCGAGTGCGAGGTCATACCCGGCGCGGTGTTCACTTCCAGCAGCCAGTTGCGGCCTTGGCGATCGCGCATCACGTCGACACGCCCCCAGCCGAAACAACCCAGCGCATCGAAGGCTTCCAGTGCGAGTGCGCGCAACGATGCTTCGGCCTCGCCTTCCAGGCCCGGACAGATGTAGCGCGTGTCTTCGGCGACGTACTTGGCGTTGTAATCGTAGAAAGCGCCCTTCGGCACGATGTGGATGCTCGGCAATACCTGGCGGCCAAGCACGCCGACCGTCAGCTCGTCGCCCTCGACCAGCATCTCCATCAGCAAGTCGCCGGGATACTTCTCGGCCAGCGCCACGGCGGCATCCAGGTCCTTTTCTTCGAACACGCGCGTCACGCCCACGCTGGAACCTTCGCAAGCGGGCTTCACGATCAACGGAAAGCCGATCTCTTTCGCCGCCGCATTCACGTCGGCGCCACGCGGCAACGCCACGAATTTTGGCGTCGGCAAACCTAGTGACTGCCACACACGCTTGGAACGCGTCTTGTCCATCGACAGCGCCGAACCCAGCACGCCCGAACCGGTATAGGGGATATGCAGCGATTCCAGCGCGCCTTGCAGCACGCCATCCTCGCCACCGCCATGCTGGCCATGAAGAATGTTGAACACGCGTGCGAAGTGACCGGCGCGCAATGCATCCAGCAGCGCCGGAATGCCGTCGATCGCTTGCGCGTCCACACCGCGCGCCTTCAACGCCTCCAGCACGTTGCGGCCGGAGTCGAGCGACACCTCGCGCTCGGCCGAGCTGCCGCCCATTACCACGGCGACGCGGCCGAATTGGGCGGGATCGTTGACGTTTCTCATGTCTCGCTCGTCCTCAAATGGCCTGCTTTTCCCAGCTCCACGGCCGCAGCGCCGATGTCGCCGGCACCAAGCAGCAACAGCAGATCGCCATCGCGGAGCAACGTCGGCAAGGTGTCTTTCAACTCGCGCGGATGGCTGATCAGGACCGGATCGACTTTTCCGCGTGCGCGCACGGCGCGCGCCAAGGCCCGACCGTCCGCGCCGGCAATCGGTGATTCACCGGCTGGATAAACCTCGGTAAGCACCAGCACATCGGCTTCCGCCAGCACGTTGGCAAAGTCGTCAAGCAGATCGCGCGTGCGGCTGTAGCGATGCGGCTGGAAGCCCACCACCAGGCGACGCTCCGGCCAACCACCGCGCGCCGCTGCAAACACGGCAGCAAGCTCGCGGGGGTGATGGCCATAGTCGTCGACCAGCATCACCTTGCCGTGGTCGATGGCGATCTCGCCGCGGCGATGGAAGCGGCGGCCCACACCTTGGAAATGCTTCAGCGCGTGCGCGATGGCATCGGCTTCCACCCCGAGCTGCCAACCGATCGACGCGGCAGCCAGCGCGTTGAGCACGTTATGCCGCCCGGGCAAATTGAGCGTGACCGGGATCGGGTTGTCGACGCCCGGCAGCAACAGGTCGAAGTGCATTTCGAAACCTTGCTGCCGCACGTTGGCGGCACGCACGTCGGCATGCGACGCCTCGATGCCGTAGGTCATCACGCGGCGTGCGGTGATCTTGGCCAGCTCTGCCACTTCCGGATCGTCCACGCATAGCACGGCCAGCCCGTAGAACGGCAAGCGATGCAGGAAATCCGAAAATGCCTTGCGCACCAGCGCGAAATCGCCGTGGTAATTCTCCAGGTGATCGGCATCGATATTGGTGACGACGGCGATCACCGGCGACAGCAGCAGGAACGAACCATCCGATTCGTCCGCTTCCGCCACGAGATATTGGCCGGTACCCAGCCGCGCATTCGCACCGGCCGCATTGAGCTGGCCGCCGATCACGAACGTCGGATCGTAGTTGGCTTCGGCCAGCACGCTGGCGGCGAGGCTGGTCGTGGTGGTTTTGCCATGCGTTCCGGCAATGGCGATGCCGCGCCGGAAGCGCATCAGCTCACCCAGCATTTCCGCGCGCGGGATCACCGGAATGCGTGCTTCGCGCGCAGCAACGAGTTCCGGGTTGTCGGCCTTGATCGCGCTGGAAGTCACCACGACATCGGCATCGCCGATATGCGCCGCGGCATGGCCGATACGCACGTCGATGCCAAGCTCGCGCAAACGCTGCGCGGTCGGCGATTCGCTGCGATCCGAGCCGGACACGGCATAGCCGAGGTTGTGCAGCACTTCGGCGATGCCGCTCATGCCCACGCCACCGATGCCGATGAAGTGCACGCGGCGAAAGGTGCTCATCAGGTCTTCATGTGCAAGCAGGCGACGCGGCGTCATGCGGCCACCTCCACGCAGGCGCGTGCAATATCCGCGGCAGCATCCGGCTTCGCCAAGCTGCGCGCGGATTCCGCCATCGCCAGCAGCTTGGCGCGATTGCCCAGCAACGCCGTCAGGCGCTGCGCCAAATCATTCGTCTTCAAATCACGTTCCTGGATCAATTCGGCAGCACCCGCCGCGACCAGCGCTTCGGCGTTGCGGGTCTGGTGGTCGTCCACCGCATGCGGGAACGGCACCAGCACGGCACCCAGCCCACACGCGGTCAGTTCGGCCAAGGTCAGTGCACCGGCGCGGCATACGGCGAGATCCGCCCACGCATAGGTACCGGCCATGTCGTCGATGAACGGCACGATGCGCGCTTCCACGCCGGCGTCGGCGTACGCCTTGCGCGCTTCATCGATGCCGCGATTGCCGCATTGATGCAGCACCTCCGGCCGCTGTTCGGCAGCCATGTGCGCCAGCGCTTGCGGCACGGAAGTGTTCAAGGCACGCGCACCCAGGCTGCCACCCAGCACCAGCAAGCGCGGCTTGCCGCTGCGCTCAGCCATGCGCTGTGCCGGTAGCGGCAGCGACGCGATCGCGCCACGCACGGGGTTGCCCACCCACTCCGCATTCGGCAACGCATCGGCGAAACCGGCCATTACCCGGCGCGCATGCTGCGCCAGCTTGCGGTTGGTGAAACCCGCCACGCGATTCTGTTCGTGCACCAGCAAGGGACGATGCAGCAGGCGCGCCGCCACGCCGCCAGGGCCGGCCACATAGCCGCCCATCGACAGCACGCTGCGCGGCTTCAGCCGATGCAATACCACCAGCGACGACAACAACGCACGCAGCAGCATCCACGGAGCGAGCAAACGCGTCTTCAAAGCCTTGCCGCGCAAACCACCTACCGCAATCGCGTGCAACTCGATGCCATGCGCCGGCACAACCTTGGTTTCCATGCCGCCTTCCGCCCCCAGCCATACGACCGGCACGCCTTGCGCACGCAGCGTTTCAGCCACGGCCAAGCCGGGAAAGATATGTCCGCCGGTTCCGCCGGCCATGATCAACACCGGTGCTTGCGCGTTCACGCCGCCACCGCCTCGCGCTCGCGCGCGTTGTTCGGATTCGCGTCCGGCACAGCTGCTGCCGGTGTGCGCGTGGCCATCTGGCGTGCATCGAGTGCGCGGTAGATTTCAAACGTCGCCCGCAGCAGCACGCCGGCCATGGCACAAGTCAGTGCGATCGACGAACCGCCATAACTGATCAGCGGCAAGGTCAGGCCCTTGGTTGGCAGCGCACCGAGGTTCACGCCAATCGACACCATGGTTTGCAAGCCGAGCATCAACGAGATGCCAAAGGCGATGTAGCCCGCGAAGCGCTGGCCGATTTCCACGCCCTTCAACCCCACCGACAAACCGCGCCACACGACCACCGCAAACAAGCTCATTACGGCAACGATGCCGACCAGGCCCAGCTCTTCGCCGATCACGGCAAAGATGAAGTCGGTATGCGCTTCGGGCAGATACGACAGCTTCAATACACTCGAGCCCAGGCCCACACCGGTCCATTCGCCGCGGCCGACCGCCATTAGCGACTGCGTAAGCTGGAAACCGTCATCGAACGGATGCGCCCATGGATTCATGAACGACGTCAGCCGCTTCATGCGATAGCTTTCGCTGGTCGCCGCGATCGCCAGCAGCGGCATCAACGGTAACCCCATCAGGAACAGGAAGATCGGCCGCGCACCACCCAACCACACCATCGCGAGGGTGACCGCAATGATCAAGGTGGCCGAACCAAAGTCGGGCTGGGCCAGCAACAACAGCACCATGACACCCGACACGGCGAGTGGCTTGATCAGGCCCAGGAAGCGCGTCTCGATGCTTTCGCGGTGACGCACCAGGTAGCTGGCCAGATACACCACCAGGATCAACTTCACTGCCTCGACCGGCTGGAACGAAGTGATGAGCAGGTTGAGCCAACGCCTTGCGCCATTGATCTTCATGCCCAGGTGCGGGACGAACACCGCCAGCAACATGATGAAAGCCACCAGCATCAGGAAGAACGCATGCTTTTCCAGTTCTTTCAGCTCAGTACGCATGGCAATGCCTGCCGCCACCGCACCGATGGAGAGAAACAGCAGGTGTTTCTTCAAGTAGTAGAACTGGCCGAAATGCGAGCTGTCGGCCACGGCGATCGAGCTGGACGTCACCATCACGACGCCCACGCAGGCAAGACCGACCAGGGCCACCAGCAGCGGCAAGTCGAACTTGCCGCGCGGGCCCTGCCGGCGCTTTGCTTGCGTTGTATCGAAACCGAACATGCCTCAGCGCACCTTCAACGTCGCCAAACCAATCAGCGCCAGCACCACGCTTATGATCCAGAACCGCACGATCACCCGTGGCTCGGGCCAGCCTTTCAACTCGAAGTGGTGATGGATCGGCGCCATACGGAAGATGCGCTTGCCGGTCATCTTGAAGCTGGCGACCTGCATCATCACCGACACTGTTTCCATCACGAATACGCCGCCCATGATCAGCAGCACGATCTCCTGCCGCACGATCACCGCGATCGCGGCCAGCGCTGCACCAATGGCGAGCGCGCCGACGTCACCCATGAACACTTGTGCGGGATAGGTGTTGAACCACAGGAATCCCAAACCCGAACCCGCCAGGGCGCCACAGAAGATCGCCAGCTCGCCTGCGCCGGGGATCGAGGGAATCCCCAAGTATTCGGAGAACACACGATTGCCGGCGAGGTAGGCAAAAACACCCAGCGCACCCGACACCAGCACGGTCGGCATGATCGCCAGGCCATCCAGGCCGTCGGTGAGATTCACCGCATTGGAGAAGCCCACGATCATGAAGTAGGCGACCACGATGAAGAACGCGCCCAGCGGCACCGCCACATGCTTGAACACCGGGACGTATAGCGCGGTCTCCGCCGGAATGTTCGCCGTGTGGAACAGGAACCACGCCGCGCCGATGCCGAACACCGACTGCCAGAAATATTTCCAGCGCGAGGCAAGGCCGCGACTGTCCTTCAGCACCAGCTTGCGGTAATCGTCGTAGAAGCCGATCGCGCCATAGCAGATCAACACCAGCAACACCAACCACACGTAGCGATTGCTCAGGTCCACCCACAGCAACGTAGCCACCGCTACCGAAAGCAGGATCATCACCCCGCCCATGGTGGGCGTGCCGGCCTTTGAAAGATGTGTCTGCGGACCTTCCTTGCGCACCACCTGGCCGGCCTTGAGCGCAGCCAGCTTGCGAATCAACGCCGGGCCAAACAGCAGCGAGATCGCCATGGCGGTAAGCGCCGCCATGATCGTGCGGAAGGTGATGTACTGGAACAGGTGCGGCGTGGCGAAATGCCGTGCGAACCATTCGGCCAGTTCAAGCAGCATGCGCGCCCCCCTTTGAATCGCCGCTCTTGAGCGCAGCCACGACCTGTTCCATGCCCGATGAGTGAGAGCCTTTCACCAGGCAAGTGACACCGGCATGCAGCTCAGCGCGCAGCGCATCGATCAATGCCGCCTTGTCGATAAAGTGCTTGCCGCCCGCGCCGAACGCATCGACTGCAGCCGTGCTCAACGGGCCAACGGCAAACAGCCGATCGATGCCGCCTTCACGTGCATGTGCACCGACGCCGGCATGCAGCGCGCGTGCCTCCGAACCCAACTCAGCCATGTCGCCTAGCACCAGCCAGCGCTCGCCGGCGGCCAGCGCCAGCGTATCGATGGCCGCATGCATCGAGCTCGGATTGGCGTTGTAGCTGTCGTCGATCAACGTCCAGCCGCTCGCCATGTCGATGCGCTTCAAGCGGCCTTCGACGGCACCGGCCCGTTCCAATCCGGCGACGATGGTCTCTACCGGCACATCCAGTGCCAGCGCGATCGCGCTCGCGGCCAAAGCATTGGCGATGTTATGGCGACCGGGCAACGGCAGTTGTACGTCGGCATCGCCATGCGGCGTACTCAGTACGAAATGCGAACCATCGGCGCGCTGCTCCAGAATCTCCGCGCCGATGTCGGCCTTGTGGTCCAGGCCAAAACGCAGCAGGCGGCGCCCTCCTGCCAGTCCCATGAAGAAGCTGGCGAACGCATCGTCGGCATTGATGATCGCCACGCCGTCCGCCGGCAGCGCGCGATACACCGCGCCCTTGGTTTCCGCCACCATCTCGATCGTACCCATCCGCTCAAGATGCGCGGGCGCGATGATGTTCACGAGGCCGATATCGGGCCGCGCGATGGCGGCAAGATAATCAATGTCGCCCGGCTTGCCGGCGCCCATTTCGAGCACGGCGTATTCGGTGTCTTCCGGCATCGACAAGAGCGTGAGCGGCAGGCCGATTTCGTTGTTGTAGCTGCCGATACTCACGTGCGTGCGCCCGTGCCTGGACAGGATCGAGGCGATGAGCATTTTCACCGTGGTCTTGCCGTTGGAACCGGTGATGCCGATCACCCGCGCATTGCGTTGCGCGCGCACGGCACTGGCCAGGTCACCCAGGGCCAGCTCGGAACTCTTCACTTCGACCTGCGGCAGGTCGCTCTCTACGCGATGTTCCACCAGGGCGCCCACGGCGCCGCGCGCTTTCGCATCGGCGAGATAGTCGTGGCCGTCCACGCGCTCGCCCTTGAACGCGACGAACAGGTCGCCCGGCTTCACCTTGCGCGTATCGATGGCGACACCGGCCACTTCCGCGTCGGTACCGTGCATGTGTCCATGTGTCCACATGGCAATGGCGCTAAGGCGCATCATGCGCGGGCCTCCAGCGCCACGCGCGCTATCGCCATGTCGTCGAACGCGCGCTTGCCGCCTGCGCCTTCCTGGTAGGTTTCGTGGCCTTTGCCGGCAATCAACACCACATCTCCGGTACGCGCTATCGCCAGCGCCGCGCGAATCGCAGCTTCGCGATCGCGCTGCACGGTGGCGGCCTGGGGCCGCGTCATGCCGGCCAGAATCTGTGCGACGATCGCATCGCCGTCTTCGCCGCGCGGGTTGTCGTCGGTGACGATGGCGACGTCGGCCAGTCGCTCGGCGATCTCGCCCATCTGCGGACGCTTGCCTGCATCGCGTTCTCCGCCGCAGCCGAACACGCAGATCAAGCTGGCATCGCAATGCGCACGCAGTGCCCTGAGCGCCTGCTCCAGCGCGTCCGGCGTATGGGCGTAGTCGACCACCACCAGCGGCACACCACCCAGGCCGCCGATTCGGTTCATGCGCCCATTTACGGGCTCCAGCGCTTCGACCGCATTGACGATGCGCGCAAAGGATTCGCCCAGCGCGGCAAGGCAGCCGATCACCGCCAGCAGATTCGCCACGTTGAAACGGCCTAGCAGGCGGCTGCGAATCGGCTGTTCGCCCCACGGCGTGCGCACCGTGAAAGCCACGCCTTCTGCCGAGGTGACGATATCGCTCGCCGCTATATCAGCTTGCGCATCCCCCGCACTGCTCAACTGCCACGCGCGTACGTCGGCCGGCAGCTTGCGCGCCAATTCGCGGCCAAACGCATCATCGATATTGATGGCGGCAGCCTTGAGTCCCGGCCACACGAACAGCTTGGCCTTGGCGGCGCCATAGGCTTCCATGCTGCCGTGGTAGTCGAGATGATCGCGCGTGAGATTGGTGAACGCGGCAACTTCGAACGCCGTTGCCGCGACACGCCCCTGCTCCAGCGCATGCGAGGACACTTCCATCGCCACATGCGAGGCACCATTGCGGCGGAATTCGGCGAACAGTTGCTGTACGGCAATCGCGTCCGGCGTGGTGCGTTCGCCTTCGCGCAACTGGCCATGCAGGCCCGCGCCCAGCGTGCCGATGGTGGCGGCGCGATGGCCAAGATGCTCAAGCGCCTGCGCCAGCAGTTGCACCGTCGAGGTTTTGCCATTGGTGCCGGTGACGCCGATCACGCGCATGGCTTGCGAAGGCCGGCCGAAGAAGCGTGACGCGATTTCGCCGACGAAGGCATGCAAGCCATCGATCCACAACACCGGCACGCCAGGATCTTCCAGCTCGGCCGGTGCCGGCGCTTCGGCCAGCACTACGCTGGCGCCGCGCTGCACCGCGCCGTGCGCGAACTCGATGCCGTGCCCACGCGTACCGCGCAAGGCGAAGAACGCATCGCCGCGCTGTACCTTGCGCGAATCGAGCGCCAGGCCAGCAACGACGACAGGCCCGGCGGCCTTCGTTTCAGCAATGCCCTGCAGCAGGTGATCGAGGCGCTGGCTGCTCATGGCTCGACCGCCTCCACGGCGGATTGATCGTCCTGCGGACTTTGCGGTGGCGCGGTGCCTGCCAATCCGCCGCCGGCCTGCAACGGGCCGCCAACGTACCAACGCCCGATGTTGTCGGGCGGCACGTCGAGCAGGCGCAACGCGCCCGACATCACGCTCTGGAATACCGGTGCGGAAACCACGCCGCCGTAGTAGGCGTTTTTCTTCGGGTTGTTGATCACCACCACGCCAACCAGGCGCGGATCGGTGGCCGGGACGATGCCAGCGAACAATGAGTTGTAGCTGTTCTTGGCATAGCCGCCGCCCGATGCCAGATGCGCGGTACCGGTCTTGCCGGCCACGATGTAGTTGGCGATCTGTGCACGCGTGGCCGAACCGCCTGGCGCGGTTACAGTCTCCAGCATGTTCACCAGTTCGCGGGCGATGTTCGGTGAAATGATCTGCTTGCCCGCATCCTCGCCACCCTTGATGAAGGTGGGCGTGTGCATCACGCCGCCATCCGCCAGCGTGGCGTAGGCGACGGCCAATTGCAGCGGCGTCACGTTGAGGCCATAGCCGTAGGCCATGGTGGCTTTTTCGATCGGGCGCCAACTGCGGCCTGGACGCAACAGGCCGGCCGATTCGCCCGGAAAACCGCTGCCCGTGCTTTCGCCGAAACCGAATGCGCGATAGGTGTCGTAGAGGAACTTGGTATCCAGCGACAGGCCGATCTTGGCCGCGCCGATATTGCTCGACTTGGTCAGCACGCCGGTCGGCGTCAACACGCCATTGCCACCGGTCTCCACGTCGCGGATGTCCTTGCCCATGAAGTACCAATGACCGTTGCCGGTATCGACCAGGGGCGAGGTGGGCGTGTACTTGCCGCTGGAAAGCGCCGCCGCCATGGTGAAGGTCTTCATGGTCGAGCCGGGCTCGACCACGTCGGTCACGGTGCGGTTGCGGCGTGCCGAGGCTGGACTGCCGGTGACGGCATTCGGGTTGTAGGTAGGCAGGCTCACCATGGCGAGAATCTCGCCGGTGTGGATGTCCAGCACCACCATTTCACCCGAGTCGGCGTCCAGGTCGTCCAGCTGTTTTTTCAGTTCGCTATACGCCAGGAACTGGATGCGGCGGTCGATGCTGAGCGTGAGGTTCTGCCCCGGCTGCGGCGCATGCACCTGTTCCACGTCTT
Organism: Dyella sp.; assembly: GCF_036746095.1. NCBI lineage: Bacteria > Pseudomonadati > Pseudomonadota > Gammaproteobacteria > Lysobacterales > Rhodanobacteraceae > Dyella > Dyella sp. Next base: position 1,983 of record NZ_DAIOEU010000087.1, on the reverse strand, counting down.
CGACGATGCGGCCCATGCGATCGCGGATCACGCGCTTGGCGCCCGGCTTGCCGGCCAGCCAGTTGTCGAAGGCGAGTTCCAGGCCTTCCTGGCCATGGTCGTCAATATTGGTGAAGCCGAGCACGTGCGCGGTGACTTCACCGGACGGGTAATAGCGCTTGTACTCGCGCTGGCCGTTGACGCCGGGAACGCCGAGCGCAAGCACACCCTGCGCCGCTTCCGGACTCATCTGGCGGCGCAGATAGGCAAAGTCGCGATCAGCACGTTGCTCCAGGTACGATTTCAAATCATCCGGCGTGGTGCCCAGCGCCTGGGCCAGCGCAGGAATGCGGTCGGCGTTGTCGAGCACTTCTGACGGCACGCAAGTGATCGACACCATCGGCGTGGATACTGCCAACGGTTCGCCGTTGCGATCGAAAATGGTGCCGCGCGATACGGCGATCGGCACCACGCGCAGAAAGCGTGCGTCGCCCTGATCCTGGTAGAACTGCTTGCGCACCACTTGCAGGTCGAACGCGCGCGCCACCAAGCCTGCCGAGGCAAGGCCAAGCACGCCGATGATCAGCAACATGCGCCGCCGCGTGCTGGGGCCAGTACCCTTGCGGCGCGAGCTGGATTTGGGCGAAGCCAGCGGCAGCCGGTTCATTGCCGCACCAGCTGCACGTCCTGCGGACGCGGCGTAAACATGCCGAGCTTGGTGCGCGCTTCACTGTCGATGCGGCGCGGTTCGGCCCAGGTCGCCTGCTCCAGTTCGAGCCGGCCGTATTCAATATTCAGTTCATCGCGCTGGCTTTGCAGTTGCGAGAGCTGCACGAACAGCGTGCGGCTCTGGTGGCGCGTCCACACCACGGCGATCGCGCTCACCAGCACGGCGGCCAGCAGCACCAGCAGGCTGAAGATGCCCACGGCCCTCATGCGCCGCGCTCCGGCGACACTTTCTCTGCCACGCGTAACACCGCCGAACGCGCACGCGGGTTCGCGGCTTGCTCGGCGCCGGAAGGAAACTGCGCCTTGCCAACGGCGGCCAGCTTGGCGGGCGCCGCCGCCACCGGCGGACCACGGCGGCTGCCTTGCACACGGCCGGAATGGTCGCGGATGAATTGCTTCACCAGACGGTCTTCCAGAGAATGGAAGCTGATCACCGACAGGCGTCCGCCTGGCTTGAGCCGTTCCAGCGCCGCATCGAGTCCGTGCTCCACGGACTCCAGTTCGCGGTTCACGCGAATGCGCAGCGCCTGGAACGTACGCGTGGCGGGATGCTTGCCCGGCTCGCGGCGGCCGACCACTCGCTCCACCAACGCGGCGAGTTCACCGGTGCGCGTCAGGGACGAGTCTTCGCGATGCTCGACGATGGCGCGGGCGATCTTGCGGCTGAAGCGCTCTTCACCGTAGATCCACAACACATCGGCGATCTCGCGCTCATCGCCGTGGGCGAGAAAATCCGCTGCGCTTTCGCCTTGCGTGGGGTCCATGCGCATGTCGAGCGGGCCATCCGCCATGAAACTGAAGCCGCGGGCGGCTTCATCCAGCTGCGGCGAGGACACGCCAAGGTCGAGCAGCACGCCATCGAGGCCTTCGGCCGTTTCGCCCCACTCCGCGAGCGTGGAGAAATTCGCATGGCGGATCGACACGCGCGGATCAGCGGCGAATTCACGCTGCGCGGTGGCGATCGCCTGCGGGTCGCGGTCCATCAGCAGCAGGCGGCCCTCGGGACCGAGGCGCGACAGCACGGCGCGAGCGTGACCGCCGCGTCCAAACGTGCCATCGAGATAACGCCCGCCTGCCCGCACGGCGAGTCCCTCCACTGCTTCATTCAGCATCACCGGGATGTGCTGACGCTCAGCCATGCCGCCGCACTCCCGCTCTTGTTTTCATCTGCCCGCGCCTGACCTTCATGGGTCAGAGCCGCAGGTCCGCCATGTCGTCGCTGATTTCGTCTTCGCCGATGGTCTGGCGGATCTTGGCCAGGTGGGCCTGTTCGCT
>NZ_DAIOEU010000086.1:0-15960 GCF_036746095.1 Dyella sp. | reverse complement strand
TGTTCGGCTACATCAACTTCCTGCGCTCGGCCACCAGCGGCCGCGGCACCTTCACGATGATCTTCGATCATTACGAAGAAGTGCCGGCGAGCATGGTGGCGAAGTTGATGGAGAAGGAAGCGAAGTAAGCTTTCGTATCCGCACCGGAAAGCAAAAAGGCCCAGGAGCAAACTCCTGGGCTTTTTTATGGCTGAGACCAGCTCGCAGTTGCCACCGGCAAAGTGACACTTTAGTATCACTTCCATGCGCACCGAATTAGTCACCACGCTCAAACGGCAAGCCACAGAATTGTTGGCCGATTTGGAGCGCGACCGCGAGCCGATACTGATTACACAGCACGGTTTGCCCAGTGCTTATCTCGTTGACGTCGAATCCTTCGAGGCCATGCAACGGCGCATGAAGCTGCTGGAAGGTATTGCGCGTGGAGAACGCGCTCTGGAAGAAGGTCGTACGCTCACACATGAACAGGCAAAGGAACGCCTGAAACGATGGCTCAAGTAATCTGGACTGATCCCGCGCTCAGCGAATTTGATGAAATCGCCGATTACATAGCGCTCGAAAACCCGCTCGCGGCGAACAACCTCGTACAGCGTGTTTTCACGCATGTGGAGCAGCTCGCCAACCATCCCGAGAGCGGATCGAGGCCGCAGGAGCTGAAGGGATGGCGTTACCGGCAAGTCATTGAGCCTCCGTGCCGTATTTTCTATCGCATCGACGGCGACCGTGTCTTTATCCTCTATGTCATACGCAGCGAAAAGCGGCTGCGTCCGGGCCATTCGCATGAGCGGGACATATAGAAATGCAAACCCCAATGTCGCAATGCGCACACATGGCGATGCCAGGGGTTGCACCCTGGCCCGCGATTGTCAATCCAGCCCATGCCCCAGTCCAAGCTATAATGCTTGGTTCGCATCCGTTGCTGCCCACCCATGTCAACCCACCTGCAAGAAACCCACCGCCGCCGCACCTTCGCCATCATCAGCCATCCCGACGCGGGCAAGACCACGCTGACGGAAAAGCTGCTGCTGTTCGGTGGCGCGATCCAGATGGCCGGCTCGGTAAAGGGCCGCAAGGCGGCGCGCCATGCCACCTCCGACTGGATGGCACTGGAAAAGGAGCGCGGCATTTCGGTGACCTCGTCGGTGATGCAGTTCCCGTACGAGGGCAAGATCGTCAACCTGCTGGACACGCCCGGCCACGCGGACTTCTCCGAAGACACCTATCGCGTGCTGACCGCGGTGGACTCGGCGCTGATGGTGATCGACTGCGCCAAGGGCGTGGAGGAGCGAACGATCAAGCTGATGGAAGTGTGCCGCCTGCGCGACACGCCGATCATGACCTTCATCAACAAGCTCGATCGCGAAGGCCGTTCGCCGATCGAATTGCTGGATGAGGTGGAGTCCGTGCTCGGTGTCGCTTGCGCGCCGCTGACCTGGCCGATCGGCATGGGCAAGCGCCTGAAGGGCGTTTATCACCTGCTGCTCGATGAAGTGCACGTGTTCGAGCAAGGCAAGAATTTCACGCGCCAGGATTCGACCATTTTCAAGGGCCTCGATGCGCCAGGCGTGGAAGCAGCGATCGGTACGGAAGCCTTGAAGGAACTGCGCGAGGAACTGGAGCTAATCCAGGGCGCATCGCATCCGTTCGATCTGGAGCAATATCGCGCCGGCAAACTCACGCCAGTGTTCTTCGGCTCTGCCGTGAACAATTTCGGTGTGCAATTGCTGCTGGATTTCTTCGTGGAACACGCGCCTTCGCCGCGCCAGCGCGCCACGCTCTCGCGCCAGGTAACCCCGGAAGAAGAAAAGCTCACCGGCTTCGTGTTCAAGATCCAGGCCAACATGGATCCGGCGCATCGCGACCGCGTCGCCTTCATGCGCATCTGCTCGGGCACTTATACCGCCGGCATGAGGATGATCCAGACGCGCACCAGCAAGGAAGTGCGCATCGCCAACGCGCTCACCTTCATGGCAAGCGATCGCGAGATCGTGGAGAGCGCCTATCCTGGTGACGTGATCGGCTTGCACAACCACGGCACCATCAGCATCGGCGACACCTTCACCGAAGGCGAAGCGATCAGTTTCACCGGCATCCCCAACTTCGCACCGGAACTGTTCCGCCGCGCACGCCTGCGCGATCCGCTGAAGATGAAAGCGTTGCAGAAGGGCCTTGCACAATTGTCGGAGGAAGGCGCCACGCAGTTCTTCCGTCCGTTGATGAGTAATGACTTGATACTGGGCGCGGTCGGCGTGCTGCAGTTCGACGTGGTGGCGTATCGCCTGAAGGACGAATATGGCGTGGACGCCAGCTTCGAGCAGGTCGGCGTGGTCACCGCCCGCTGGATTCACTGCGACGACGCGAAGAAGCTGGAAGAATTCCGCGAGAAAAACATCATGAACCTGGCCATCGATGCGGCTGGCGAACTGGTCTACCTCGCTCCCTCCCGCGTGAACCTGCAACTGACGCAGGAACGCTCGCCGGCCGTGCGCTTCTCCGCTACCCGCGAACACGCCGCGTCCGTCGACGTCTGAGCACGGCCGGAAATTTTCTTCACGCCACCGTCACGTTGCCGGGCAGTACCGCCCGGCCGTGCATCTCGCTAATCTGCGTGCAAGGGGACCGCAACCTCATCCAGGGGTGCGCGGCATATCCAACTGTCATCTCAGCGGGATTACGCATGGTCAGCTCCAATGTGACGCCGACTCCTAGGAAGTATGGCTGGCTGGCGCACCTGCCCATTCGCTACAAGATCATCCTGGCGATAGGACTGCTGCTGGTCGTCTTTATCGCCGACAACGTGACCGACATCGCCGCGGAGCATCGGCAATCGGAAACGCGGCAATGGGTAGAACACACTTATCAGGTAATCCAGCAGATCGGGCAGCTGCAGCGCACGGCTCTGTCCGGGCAGGTCGCGTTGCGCGGATTGCTGCTCATCCAGGATCCAAAGGAACTCCAGCACGTCAAGGATGACGATGCCAAGTTCCTCGCCCAGCTTGCCGAACTGCAAAAGCAGACGCAGGACAACCCGCTGCAGCAATCGCGCATCGACCGGATCAAGCAACTGGCCTTGCAGTGGGACCGAGAGCTGCAAGACCTGGTCTTCGCACCTCTGTCCGCCATCAAGTTCGGCGATCCACAAACGGCTGCGCAGATAGCGCCTATCCGCGAGAACTACCTGGCCCATCGCAGCGTACGCGTCGACGACTACATGGCGACGCTGGACGACATGGTCTCCGCGGAACGGCAATTGCTCGACCGGCGCACACGCAACGCGGATAGCCAGATCAATAACTCGATTTATCTCAACATCGCCAGTACGCTGATTGAGTTCACGCTTGGCTTAATCGTGATCTCGCTAACCACGCGCATGGTGGCGCGCCCGATTCGCCGCCTGGGCGAATCGATGACCAAGCTCGCCAGTCACAATCACAACATCCAGATCCGCGGCATCGAACGGCGCGACGAGATCGGCGAGATCTCGCGCGCCTTGCAGGTGTTCAAGCAGATGATGATCGAGTCGCATCTGCAGTCGCAGCTGAAGAGCCACGCGGCGGCCATTTCCACCAGCCTGCAATCGGCCACCAACCATCGCGACTTCGCGGAGCGGCTGGTCACGCAGCTGGCGCCCTTGATCAACGCCGGCGTGGCCTTGTTTTATGGTTTCGACGCGTCACGCCAGCGGCTGGATCTGCTTGGCAGTTATGGTTTGCGCATGCAGAACAGCCCGGACGCCTACATTCCTGGCGAAGGCCTGGTGGGGCAATGCGCGGCATCCCGGCAGCCCATCGTGCAGGAGGAGGTTCCAGCCAATTATTTCCGCATCGATTCGGGCAGCGGTTCGGCGGTGCCGCGCCATCTCACCATCCTGCCGTTGCTCGTGCGCAGCCAGCTGGTGGGTGTACTGGAATTCGGCGGCTTCGCCGCACCCACGGCCCATAACGAACAATTGCTCGAAGAACTGCTGCCGCTGGCGGCGCTGACGCTGGAAAACCTCAATCGCGCCGTCAATACCGAGCAACTGCTGGAGCAGACGCGCGAGCAAACCGATGAACTGCGCATTTCTTCCGTCACCATGCGCCAGCAACAGGAAGCATTACGTGCCGCCAACGATACGTTGCAGGCCAAGACGATCGAACTGGAAGAACAATCCCAGCGCCTGCTCGCTTCGGAGGAAGAACTGCGCGTGCAGGCGGACGAACTGCAGGCCTCCAACGAAGAGTTGCGCCTGATGACCGACTCGCTGCGCCAGCAGAAACAACAGGTGGAAGAACTGCAGCGGGACACCGAACAGAAGGCCGAGGAACTGGCGCGCGCCAGCCAGTACAAGAGCGAATTCCTCGCCAACATGTCGCATGAGCTGCGCACGCCACTGAACAGCCTGCTGATCCTGTCGCGCAGCCTGGCCGACAACCGCGAAGGCCACCTGGACGGCGAGGAAGTGGAATCGGCACGCATCATCCACGACGCGGGGTCGGGCCTGCTGCGCCTGATCAATGACATTCTCGATCTGTCCAAGATCGAAGCCGGCAAGATGGAGCTGTCGCTGGTCGATTACCCGCTGCAGGGCTTGCTCCGCAGCCTGCGCCGCAATTTCGATCACGTGGCGCGCGAGAAAAAACTCGATTACCAGGTGACGCTCGACGAAGGTTTGCCGGAGATCATCCACACCGATCCCACGCGCCTGGAGCAGATTGCCAATAACCTGCTGGGCAACGCCTTCAAGTTCACCCAGCAAGGCAGCGTTCGCGTGCATGTCGGCAGACCGGGCAACGCGCTGTCGATACCGGATTCGCTGCAAGGCCAGCCCATGTTGGCAATCAGCGTGAAAGACACCGGTATTGGCGTGGCTGCCGACAAGCTGGAGCGCATCTTCAACGCATTCGAGCAGGCCGATAGCAGCACCAGCCGGCAATTCGGGGGCACCGGCCTGGGCTTGAGCATTTCGCGCCGCATGGCGGCCTTGCTGGGAGGCGATATCCTGCTGCGCAGCGAAGTCGGCCAGGGCAGCGAATTCATCTTGCTGCTGCCGGAACACAGCGTCAGCACGCCGGCTAGCGCCAAGCCGCCCATTCCCGTGGCGAGCCATCCGGGGGCGCCACGGCCGGTAACGCGCGCCATGCTGCCGGCCGAAGGCATGCAGGACGATCGCGACCGCATCGAACCGGGCGACAGCGTGATCCTGATCGTGGAGGATGATCCGGCCTTTGCGCGCATTCTCGCCGACATGGTGCGGCAAAAAGGCCACCGCATGCTGCACGCCCCGCACGGCGAAGCCGGGCTGGAGCTGGCGCGCCGCTATCATCCGATCGGCATCCTGCTCGACGTCATGCTGCCGGGCATGGACGGCTGGACGGTCATCGAGCGATTGAAAGCCGATCCGGCCACCCGCCACATTCCCGTGCACTTCCTTACCGCCACCGACGACGCCAGCCGCGGGCGCGAGCTGGGTGCCGTGGGCTTCCTCACCAAGCCAGTAACGCGGGAAGCAATCAACCAGGCGTTCGAACGATTGCTGCATTTCGCCAAGGGCCGGATGCGCCACGTGCTGGTCATCGACGACGACGCCTCCGCCCGTAGCGCCGTGCACGACTTGCTCAGCCTGGATGATGACGTGGAAGTCGACGACGCCGGCAGCGGCGAGGAGGCACTGGAAAAAATCGCCGGCACCGCGTACGACTGCATCGTGCTCGATCTCACCCTGCCCGGCATGTCCGGCATCGACCTGCTCGAAAAACTCGCCGCCGGCGGCAGCATTCCGCCGGTGGTGGTGTATTCCGGCCGTGAGCTGAGCCGCGAGGAGAATCTGCGTATTCGCCAGTACACCGACAGCATCGTCATCAAGGGTGCCCGTTCGCCGGAGCGGTTGCTGGATGAAGTAAGCCTGTTCCTGCACAGCATCCGCGACACCAAGCACGCGCATGACAGCCCCGGCCTCGCGCCCAGCCATGACGGCTTGCGCGATCATCACGTGCTGCTGGTGGACGACGACATGCGCAACCTGTTTGCGCTATCCAAGGTGCTGCGTGACTGGGGCATGCAGGTGAACATGGCGCAAGATGGCCAGAAAGCCTTGCAGGTACTGGCCGAAAACCCGCAGGTGGAGCTAGTGCTGATGGACATCATGATGCCCGGCATGGACGGCTACGAAGCGACCCGCGCGATTCGCGCCCACCCGGGCCTTGCCGGCCTGCCGATCATCGCGTTGACGGCCAAGGCCATGCGCGGCGATCGCGAGCGCTGCCTGGAGGCAGGCGCCAACGACTACATGTCCAAGCCCATCGACGTGGACAAGCTCGCCTCGCTGATGCGCATGTGGTTGCGCGACTGACCGGCAGACCCAAGCAATCATGGACGCTTCCGAGCTGGAACGCATCGAGATGGACCTGTTCGTGCAGGCGCTGCAGAAGCGGCATGGCTACGATTTCAGCCAGTATGCGCCCGCCTCGCTCAAGCGCCGCACGCATCTGCTGGCCAACCAGCTCGACTGCAAGACCCTCACCGCCCTGACCAACCGCATGCTACACGAGCCGGAATTGCTGCCGCGCGTGCTGGAAGGCCTTACCGTGCCCATGTCGGACATGTTTCGCGATCCGGCCATGTTCAGGGCGCTGCGCGAGCAGGTGTTTCCGTTGCTGGCGTCCTATCCGCACATCAACATCTGGCAGGCCGGCTGTGCGCATGGGCAAGAGGTGTATTCGCTGGCCATCCTGCTGGAGGAGGCGGGGCTGTACGAACGCACGCAGATCTTCGCCACCGATCTCAGCGACCGATCTTTGCAGCGCGCCAGCGAAGGCATCTATCCGGCGCAGGAGGCGCAGCAGTGGTCGCGCAACTACCAGGCCGCCGGCGGCAAACGCTCATTGGCCGACTACTGCAGCGCCGGCTACAAGCTGCTCAAGCTCAATCAGCGTCTGCGCAAAAACGTTACCTTTGCCGTGCACAACCTGGCGACCGACGGCGTATTCTGCGAGGCGCACCTGATCCTCTGCCGCAACGTGCTGATCTATTTTTCCAACTCGCTACAGAACCGCGCCCTCTCGCTGTTCCGGGACAGCCTGGTACGAGCGGGCTTTCTATGCCTGGGCGCCCGCGAAAACATGGACCGGTCACCGGTGTCGCAAGCCTTCGTACCCTTCATCGAGCCGGAGCGCATTTACCGGCTTGCCAGCCACCTGGACGATCTTGTCGAATGAACGCGCCCACCGCTATCGCGATCGGTTGTTCGGCAGGCGGCGTGGACGGGCTCATGACCCTGCTCGGCGGCCTCGATGCCAGGTTGCAGCAAGCCATCGTGGTGTGCTGCCACCGTTCCGACACCATGGACATTCTGGGCGACGTGCTCGGTCGCGCGTCAACGCTGCCCGTACGCGATGCCGTCGAACGCGAGCCGGTGTGCCAAGGCGTGGTGTACCTGGCGCCGGCGGGCTATCACCTGCTGGTGGAACGCGATATGCAATTCGCGCTGTCTGCCGATGCGCGCGTGAACTATGCGCGGCCGTCCATCGACGTGCTGTTTCATTCCGCCGCCGAAGCATGGCGCCAATCCCTGGTTGGCGTGATCCTGACCGGCGCCAACGCCGACGGTGCCGCCGGATTGCGACGCATTCGGCAGCTCGGAGGCATGGCGGTGGTGCAAGCTCCCGCCGATGCCGAAGCCCCGGCCATGCCGCAGGCGGCGCTGGATGCGGCCGGTGCGGATTACTGCCTGCCCCTGTCAGATATCGCCCCACTGCTCAACCAACTCTGCCTGGCATGAACACACACATCCCAAAGATCCTGGTTGTCGACGACACGCGTGCAAACCTCATTGCCATGCGCCACCTGCTGGCCGACTGCGGCGCCGAACTGGTGGAGGCGAGCAGCGGCAACGAAGCGTTGTCGCGTTGCCTGGATCAACATTTCGCGTTGATCCTGCTGGACGTGAACATGCCGGACATGGATGGCTTCGAAGTAGCAAGCCTGCTCGGCGAAACCGAACAACTGCGCGATACCCCGGTGATTTTCGTTACCGCGGCGTACTCCGACGACATCAACCGCCTCAAGGGCTACCGCTCCGGTGCGGTCGATTACATCGCCAAGCCGATCAACGACGTCATCCTCACCTCCAAAGTGCGTGTCTTCCTGGAACTGCACAACGCGCGCATGCAACTGCAGCAGACGCTTGAGCAACTGTCGGCGCGCAACCAGCAATTGCAGGCCGAGATCGCCGAGCGCCAGCGCGTGGAGGCGCAAGTGCGGCACCAGGCAACGCACGACATGCTGACGGGGCTGCCCAACCGCATGCTGTTCCACGAGCGCCTGCGCTCGGCCGTGCAGTACAGCATGCTGCATGGCGTTCCGTTTGCCCTGGCGCTGGTCGATATCGACGGTTTCAAGGCGGTGAACGATACCTACGGCCATCCGGCGGGCGATGCGCTGTTGCAGGCGATTTCATCGCGGCTGGTGGGCCAGGTGCGCGCGGACGATACCGCGGCGCGTCTGGGCGGCGATGAGTTCGCATTGATCTTCCAGGGCGCGGAGCAGATCGAGCCGCTGTTGCAGCGCTGCCAGAACATTTGCAAGGTGCTGGCGCAGCCTTATCCCTTGCAAGGCGAACACGGCGCGTTTCTGGCCCATGTGAGCGCCAGCATCGGCATCGCCTTGTGGAACGCGACGATCGACACGGACGAGGCGCTGATCCAGGCAGCCGATCGCGCGCTTTACCAGGTCAAGGAAAATGGCAAGAACGGTTGCGTACTGGCGTCAGTCTGATGCCGCGAATGAGCAGTATGGGTTGGCGTCGTATAAACCTGATACGGTCCAGGCGCATCATAGGGTGACGCTACGCCAACCTACTCACAGGGGAAATCATGGTGTCCGACCAACTCGCGTTTCGCACGCCACCACTCGCACCCGCATGGCAACGCTGGCTGATCTATTCGCCGCTTGCACGCATCGTCATCTTTGCCGCGGTGGCCTTTGCAATCGGCTATGCGGTCCATGGCGTGCTGGCATCGCTGGGCTGGTTTGGCAAGACGGTGACGCCGATGCAACGCGCGCTGGACATTTTGTCCGTCGAGCTTTCGTCCTCCGTGATCGGCTACCTGGTACTGGTCTGCGGCGTCGAGCGGCGATCGCCGCGCGAACTGTCCTTGCGCGCACTGCCCACTTACGGTTTGGCATGGTTTGCCGGCGGTTTTTTGATCTTCAGCACGGTGGTAGGGGTGCTGTGGCTATGCGGCAGCTATCACGTGCTGGGCGTCAATGCGCACGTGAACTGGTTGCCTGAGGTGTTGGTGGCCGGCGTCAGCGCAGGCATCGGCGAAGAAATCATTACGCGCGGCGTGTTGTTCCGCCTTATCGAGGAGGGACTGGGCACCTGGTGGGCGCTGGCGATCTCTGCCTTATTTTTTGGCGGCGCGCATATCTTCAATCCGGGGGCGACGCTGTGGAGTTCCGCAGCCATCGCGATCGAGGCGGGCATTCTGCTGGCCCTGGTTTTCCATGTCACGCGAACGCTCTGGGCGTGCATCGGCCTGCATGCCGCGTGGAACATCACGCAGGGCACGATCTATGGCATTCCGGTTTCGGGAGGCGATGTGAAAGGCTTGCTGCAATCGACCCGTACCGGGCCGGACTGGTTGAGCGGCGGCATATTCGGCGCGGAAGCCTCAGTCGTTGCGTTGGCCGTATGCACGTCGGTGTCGGTGGTATTGCTGATGATCGCCCTGCGGCGCAAGAGCATCGTGCGGCCGTCCTGGTCGCGTCGTGTCAGCGCGGTTTACGAGGCGACACCCACATCGTGATGCATGCGCGGAATACCGGCGTGCCCGATGGATCCGTGATTTCCACGCGTACCGGCCATTCTCTGCCCGCATGAACCTCCCCAAGCGGTGCCTGCGGCGTGGCGACCGCGTGCATGCTGCCTTTGGCCCTGCTCAGGTATTCCACGCTCATGCCCTTGGGAATCCAGCGCATATTTCCGGGAATGGTGACTTCCGCCATCACGCCGGCACTCAGTTCGGCAAGATTGCAAAGCGCGATGGCATGCACGGTGCCGATATGGTTATGCACGCGACGGCGGTCGCGAAGGCGCACTTCACAACGCCCTGGCTCCAGGGCGATAAACAGCGGCGCGATGGTGGCGAAGTAAGGCGCGCGCAGGCAGACGGCCCGGGAGAACAGCCAGTGGCCGCATGGCCAGCCGCTGATGCGCTGATACAAGGACAGTAATGATGCGCTCAAATGACTCCCCCTGTTTCGATGATGAACGCATAGGTTGCCATGAAAGCCATCCCGCCCCTTGCGGCAAAGAATGGGGTTCGGCTACGCCTCACCCCACCTACAGATTCATGCCGCATCGGCCAGCTTCTTTGCATCCTTGCGCGTGATCGCCGAACGCAATTCCGCCGGATCGAAATCATCCACCGAGATGAACTCGAACACACCTTCGCGCACGCGCTTGAGCAAGGCGGCCTCGGCGGCATCGATGACACCAGCCTTGACCGCTTCGTCCAACTGGCCGAGATAATCGTGCGCGGTGAACTGGCCGGCCTTCTGCGCCTTGAGCAATTTGCGCTCGACCGGTTCGGCGGCAATGACTTCGGGCAGCAGCTGGTTCATGCGGCCGACGGTGTTGTTGGAGGTGGGCGTGAGATACGTCCACTCCAGCAAGCGGTCACGCGCTTCACCCGGCGCGGTAATGATCGCGGCAACGCGGCGGCCCAGGCGATCCGACGGCGGCACTTCACGGCGGCCAAAGGGAAACACCAGCACCCGCAACAGCCAGGACACCGGACGCACGGGGAAATTGCGGATCGCCCCATCCAGCGCCATCTGCGTGCGCCACATGCATTCGTGGAAGGCCCAGGCCAGCAACGGGCGATCCGCTTCCGGGCGGCCGGTATCCTCGTAACGCTTCAGCATGGCGCTGGCGATGTAGAGATAGCTCAACACGTCGCCCAGCCGCGCGGAGAGCTTTTCCTTGAACTTCAGCTTGCCGCCCAGCACGCCCATGAATGTATCGGCACACAGCGCCAAGGCGGCCGAGTAGCGGTTGAGCTTGCGATAGTAGCGGCGCACATAGGCATCGCCTGCCGCATCGCCGATGCGCGCACCGGTGAGGCCGAGCACGAAGCTGCGCACCGCGTTGGAAATCCCGAAGCCAAGATGTCCAAACAGAGCGCGGTCGAACGCCTTCAGGCGCTCGCCGTAGTCGCCGATCGAGAGTGCCTGCATTTCCTTCAGCACATATGGATGGCAGCGGATGGCGCCTTGGCCGAAGATCATCAGGCTGCGCGTCATGATGTTCGCGCCCTCCACCGTGATCGCGATCGGCACGCCCTGCCATGCACGCCCCGCATAGTTTTTGGGGCCGAGCTGCACGGCCTTGCCGCCGTGCACGTCCATCGCATCGCCGGCGATGGTGCGACCCCATTCGGTCGCGTGGTACTTGGCGATGGCGGAAGGCACGGCCGGTTTCTCGCCACGATCCACCGCGGCCGCCGTGGCGCGCGACAGCGCGGCCGTTGCATAGGTAAGCCCACCGATACGCGCCAGCGCTTCTTCCACGCCTTCGAAACGCGCCACCGCCAATCCGAACTGCTTGCGCATGCGCGCGTAGGCGCCGGTGCCTGCCACCGCCATGCGCACGCCACCCGTCGCGTTGGAGGGCAGTGAAATCGCGCGGCCCACCGACAGGCATTCAACCAGCATGCGCCAGCCATGGCCGGCCATATGCGGGCCGCCGATCAGCGTGGACATCGGCGCGAACACATCCTTGCCGCGCACCGGCCCATTCTGGAACGGAATGTTCAATGGGAAATGGCGACGGCCGATTTCCAGGCCCGGCGTGCTACGCGGCAGCAGCGCGAGCGTGATGCCGAGGTCTTCCTTGTCGCCGAGCAGATGTTCCGGGTCGTACAAGCGGAAAGCCAAGCCCACTACGGTGGCGATCGGGGCGAGGGTGATGTAACGCTTGTCGAAGTTCAACCGCATGCCGATCGTTTCGGCACCGTCGACGACCTGTTTGCAGACCACGCCGTAGTCCGGAATCGACGTTGCATCCGAGCCGGCATACGGGCCGGTGAGCGCGAAGCATGGAATTTCTTCGCCGACAGCAAGGCGCGGCAGGTAGTAATTTTTCTGCTCATCGCTGCCGTAGTGCAGCAGCAATTCGGCCGGGCCCAGCGAGTTCGGCACGGCTACCGTCGACGCCACCGTGGCCGACATGGTGGCCAGTTTCTGCAACACCGCCGAGTGCGCCAGCGCGGAGAAGCCCAGGCCGCCGTATTGCTTCGGAATGATCATGCCGAAGAATTTGTGTTTCTTGATGAAGTCCCATACTTCCGGCGGCAGGTCGCCCAATTCGTGCGTGATCTGCCAGTCGTCGAGCATGCCGCACAGTTGTTCGACCGGACCGTCGAGATAGGCTTTTTCTTCCACGCTCAACTCGGGCCTGGGCTGCTTGAGCAATTCGTGCCAGTCCGGCTTGCCGGAGAACAGCTCGCCCTCGAAACCGACCGTGCCGGCTTCCAGCGCGGTCTGCTCGGTATCGGAAAGCTTCGGCGTCACTTTCGCGAAGACCTTCAGCAGCGGCGCGCTGATCTGCTTGCGGCGAAAGCCGATATTCAACAACGGCAGCGCAATTGCCAATTCAATGATCAGCAACACCACCATCGTGATCGGCGCGCGCGCCAGCAGGCCCACGACGAGCGTGGTGACGATCGTAGCGATCGCCCAGCTGCGCAGGCTGCTGCGATGGTAAGCGCAGGCGCCGGTCGCTATCAGCGCGGCCAACACGGTCAGTAGGACAGACATATGCAACACCTCATGGCAATGAACTACGCCGCATCCACGGCGGATTCCAGGTCTTCGATAAAACCGGCGATGGCGGCGGTGAATGCGTCATTGGCATCGCCGGCCAACATATGGGTCGCGCCCGGCACCTGCCTATGTCGTGCATGCGGCGCCAGGGCGAGGAATTCTTCAACGGTATGCTGCGATACGACGTCGCTGCGCTCGCCCGACAACAGCAGTACCGGCACGCCGACCTTTGCGGCGGCTGCGAACAGGCGTGGCTGATAGCGTTCGCTTTCGCTGATCAGATCACCGCTGAGCAACGCCGGATCCCAGTGCCAGCGCAGGCGTCCATCGGTGCCTTCGCGTAGCAGGGGACGCAATTGCTGCTCGCTTTTGCGTTCGCGACGCTGCGGCAGGTAGGCAGCAATCCGCTCCGCCGCTTCCGCATAGCTGGCGAAGCCGTCCGGATGCGCTTGCATGAAGGCGAGGATGCGTTCCACCCCGGCCGTTTCCCAGCGCGGTGTGATATCCACCAGCACCAGCGCGCGGAACGGCGACGGCCGCACCTCGCCGGCAGCGACCAGGCCCAGCAATCCGCCCATCGATGCGCCGACCAGGATCGGTGGCTCAGGTTGAGCGTGCGCCAACGCCAGCAAGTCATCGACGAAGCACTGCATGTGATAGTCGCCGCCCGGCATGCGGCCGCTTTCACCGTGGCCACGGCTGTCGAAGCTCACGCAACGGCAACCGCGCGCCGCCATCGCTGCAGCAACCGCATTCCAGGCTCCACGGGTCTGGCCGAAGCCATGGGCAAACAACAGCGTCGGCTTGCCCGTCGCATGGCGCACGTCCACGGCCAAGGTCAGGCCGTCGGCGGTATTGAAGGCGGTTGGGCTGGCTCGGCTGGAATCCATACGCACGAGTATGGGAGGCGTGCCCGGGCGCCGTCAACCCGCCGCCAGATCGGCCAATTCCCACCACAGCGCGGGTTTCAGCCGCACCAGTTTGGAGCCGGCATGGGCTACCATACGGGAATGAATGTCCGCCAGAAACCCGAACGTACGCGCCTTTCCGCCGAAGACTGGGAAGACGCCGCCCTCAACCTGATCGCCGAACAAGGCGTGGGAGCACTGGCCGTTGAAGCGCTGGCCCGTCAGCTGGGCGTTACCAAGGGCAGCTTCTATTGGCATTTCCGTACGCGCGAAGCCTTGCTGCAAGCCGCGCTGGAACGCTGGGAACAATACGGCGAACGCGAAATCATCGGCCAGATCGAGGCAATACCCGACCCGCGTGAACGCCTGCCGGAATTGTTCCGCCGTGTCGCGCACGAACTGCATCCGCACCGCGTCTACGCGGCGCTGTTGAAGGCATTGGATCATCCCTTGGTAGTGCCGGTGATGGCGCGGGTCTCCAAGCGCCGCACGGAATTTCTTCACACGGCCTACACCGAAGCAGGCATGGAAGCTGGTGAAGCGCTCAACCGCGCACGTCTTACCTATGCTGCCTATGTCGGCTTTCTCCAGCTGAACTTCACGCTCGGCCTGCCGAGGTTGAACCACGAAGAGTTCGACGCGTACGTCGAGCACATGATCGCCACGCTGATTCCTTCGTAAGCAAATCGCGAACCGAAACCGAGTTTGATGCCTGTAGCAGCGGTACACGCCGCTTCTACGTCCTTGCGTGCGTGGCTTCCATTTAGTCATACTTATGCTGCACCACACCTTGTCATGCCAGTACTCGTAACTTAGCGTCGCGCCTATCTTTTATGGGCATACCAAAAGTGAGGAAAGCATGACGAGCAAGCTCATGGCGCTCGCGCAATGGGTCAACGACGTGGCAGCTAAAACTCGCCCGGCAAAGATCCACTGGTGCGATGGTTCGGACGCCGAATATCACGCGCTGGTACAGCAGATGTTGCAGACCGGCGATCTCATCGAACTGAATCAACAGACTCATCCGGGTTGTTACCTGCATCGCTCCAACCCGTCGGACGTAGCACGCGTGGAGCACCTAACCTTCGTGTGCACCGAGCACGAAGAAGATGCAGGCCCGAACAATCACTGGATGGCGCCGGCCGAGGCGCATGCCAAGATCGATGCGCTGTTCGAAGGCTGCATGGAAGGCCGCACCATGTACGTGATTCCGTATTGCATGGGGCCGATCGGCTCGCCGCTTTCGCGTTGCGGCGTGGAAATCACCGATAGTCCCTACGTGGTGGCCAACATGCGCACGATGACGCGCATGGGTGCGGCAGCATTGGCGCGCATCGAGCGCGAAGGCCATTTCGTAAAGGGCCTGCACTCCACCGGAGAGCTCGATCCGGAACGCCGCTTCATCATGCATTTCCCGGAAGAGCTGGCGATCAAGTCGTACGGCTCCGGCTACGGCGGCAATGCGCTGCTTGGCAAGAAATGCCACGCATTGCGCCTCGGCAGTTTCCAGGCACGGCGCGAAGGCTGGCTGGCCGAGCACATGCTGATCGTCGGCATCGAGAGCCCGCAGGGCCAGACACATTACATCGCCGCCGCCTTCCCTTCCGCTTGCGGCAAAACGAACCTGGCGATGCTGATTCCGCCGGAGGGTTATCGCAAGAACGGCTGGCGCGTGTGGACCATCGGCGATGACATTTGCTGGATGCGTCCTGGCGAAGACGGCCGTCTCTACGCGATCAACCCTGAGGCCGGGTTCTTCGGCGTGGCGCCGGGCACCAGCATGAACAGCAATCCCAACGCGCTGACCTCGATCTCGCACGACACCATCTTTACCAACGTCGCCGTGACCGCCGACAACCAGCCATGGTGGGAAGGCCTGCCGGGCACGCCGGTGACCGATTGGCAGGGCCGTCCGTACGATCCGGCCAACGGCCCCGCCGCGCATCCGAACTCACGTTTCACCGTCAGCGCCAAACAATGCCCGACCTGGTCGCCGAAGGCGGAAGATGCGCAAGGCGTGCCGATCAGCGCCATCGTGTTCGGTGGACGCCGCCCGTCGCTGCTGCCGCTGGTGATGGAAGCGCAGGACTGGACGCACGGCGTGCTGATGGGCGCTGCGATGGGTTCGGAAACAACGGCTGCAGCGACCGGCGCCGTGGGCGTGCTGCGCCGTGATTCGATGGCGATGAAGCCGTT
This sequence comes from Dyella sp., assembly GCF_036746095.1. NCBI lineage: Bacteria > Pseudomonadati > Pseudomonadota > Gammaproteobacteria > Lysobacterales > Rhodanobacteraceae > Dyella > Dyella sp. The sequence continues at coordinate 49 of NZ_DAIOEU010000086.1, read as the reverse complement.
CTGCGGCTACCACTACGGCGACTACTTCAAGCACTGGCTGTCGTTCGAC
>NZ_DAIOEU010000085.1:0-16010 GCF_036746095.1 Dyella sp. | reverse complement strand
ACATCACCGACGAGATCAAGCACTGCATCCACGAGGCCACCCGCGGCTTCGACGTCGCCCTGGTGGAAATCGGCGGCACGGTGGGCGATATCGAATCCCAGCCCTTCCTGGAAGCGATCCGCCAGCTGCGCATCGAGCACGGCCCGGAAAAGTGCCTGTTCATGCACCTGACCCTGGTGCCGTACATCAAGGCTGCCGGCGAGATCAAGACCAAACCGACCCAGCATTCGGTGAAGGAACTGCGTTCCATCGGTATCCAGCCGGACATCCTGCTGTGCCGTTGCGAGCAGCCGCTGCCGGACAGCGAGCGCCGCAAGATCGCGCTGTTCACCAACGTGCCCGAGCAGGCGGTGATCAGCGCTGCCGACGTCGACATCATCTACAAGCAACCACTGTGGCTGCACCAGCAGGGCCTGGACGACATCGTCGTCAAGAAGATGGGCCTGGACGCCAAGCCGGCTGATCTTTCGGGCTGGCAGCGGACGGTGGATGCGGTCGAGCATCCGAAAGATGAAGTCACCGTCGCGATCGTCGGCAAATACGTGGAGCACAAGGACGCCTACAAATCCCTGGGCGAGGCGCTGCGGCATGGCGGTATCAAGCAGCAGACGCGCGTGAACCTGAAGTGGATCGATTCCGAGCAGATCGAGGCTGAAGGTGCAGCCAAGGTGCTGGGTGGCGTCGACGCCATCCTGGTGCCCGGGGGCTTCGGCAAGCGCGGCTTCGAGGGCAAGATCCTGGCCGCCAAGTACGCACGCGAGCATGGCGTGCCGTATTTCGGCATCTGCTACGGCATGCACGCGGCGGTAGTGGATTTCGCCCGCAATGTGGCGGGTCTCCCCGATGCCGATTCCAGCGAAAACGACCGCCATACGCCGAACCCGGTCATTGCATTGATCACGGAATGGACCACGGCGACCGGTGAAGTGGAGCAACGTACTGAGCGCTCCGATCTCGGCGGCACCATGCGCCTTGGTGCGCAGGAATGCCGCCTCAAGGCCGGCACGCTGGCGCGCCAGTTGTACGACCAGGACGTCGTGCGCGAGCGCCATCGCCATCGTTACGAATTCAACAATCGCTATCGCCAGTCATTCGAAGACCTGGGGATGGTGATCTCCGGCAAGTCGATGGACGATCTGCTGGTGGAGATCGTCGAACTGCCGCTGCAGCAGCACCCGTGGTTCCTCGGCTGCCAGGCGCATCCGGAATTCACCTCCACGCCGCGTGACGGCCATCCGCTGTTCATCGGTTTCGTGCGCGCCGCACGGGAGTTCAAGGCGGTGCGCGACGGTGAAAAGCTGGCTGCGAAGGAGTCGGTTGCATGAAGTTATGCGGTTTCGAAATCGGCCTGGATCAGCCGCTGTTCCTGATCGCCGGCCCATGCGTGGTGGAATCGGAGCAACTGCAGGTTGATACCGCGGGCAAGCTGAAGGAAATCACCAGCCGGCTCGGCGTCAACTTCATCTTCAAATCCAGCTACGACAAGGCCAACCGTTCCTCGGGCAGCAGTTTTCGCGGCCTGGGCATGGAAGAAGGCCTGCGCATCCTTGCCGAAGTGAAGCGCCAGGTGGGCGTGCCGGTGCTGACCGACGTGCACGAATACACGCCGATGAACGAAGTGGCGGCGGTGGTGGATGTGCTGCAGACGCCGGCCTTCCTGTGCCGCCAGACCGATTTCATCCAGAACGTGGCGCGCGCCGGCAAACCGGTGAACATCAAGAAAGGCCAGTTCCTTGCGCCCTGGGATATGAAGAACGTCGTGGACAAGGCCAAGGCCGTCGGTAACGACGCCATCATGGTCTGCGAGCGCGGTGCCAGCTTCGGCTACAACAACCTGGTTTCCGACATGCGCTCCTTGAGCGTGATGCGCGAAACCGGCTGCCCGGTGGTGTTCGACGCGACCCATTCGGTGCAGTTGCCGGGCGGCCAGGGCACCAGTTCCGGTGGCCAGCGCGAATTCGTGCCGGTGCTGGCGCGCGCGGCGGTCGCCGTGGGTATCGCCGGTTTGTTTGCGGAAACGCATCCGGATCCGAGCAAAGCGCTCAGCGACGGGCCGAATGCCTGGCCGCTGGGCAAGATGGAAGCGCTGCTGCAGACCTTGCTCGAACTGGATGCCGTGACCAAGCGGCATGGTTTTCAGGAGCAGCAGCTCTGAATTGCGCCCATCTCCCTTTGAGAGAGCGGCTTACGCAGTAAATTCGAAGTACGCGCTACTTTCCAACCTTCGTCGAAACACCAAGGAACGTCATGACTACAGCCATCACCCGCATTCACGCCCGTGAAATCCTCGACTCCCGCGGCAACCCCACGCTCGAAGCAGAAGTAACGCTGGCCGGTGGTGCTTTCGGCCGCGCTGCCGTGCCGAGCGGCGCATCGACCGGTACGCGCGAAGCCGTGGAGCTGCGCGATGGCGACAAGTCGCGCTATCTCGGCAAGGGTGTGAAGAAAGCGGTGGGCAACGTCAATGGCGAAATCGCCAACACGTTGAAAGGCTTCGACGCCGCCGACCAGAAAGGCCTGGACAAGAAACTGATCGACCTCGATGGCACGCCGAACAAGGGCCGCCTCGGTGCGAATGCCTTGCTCGGCGTTTCCATGGCCGCTGCGCACGCCGTAGCCGCGTCGCGCCACGAGCCGTTGTGGAAGTACCTCTCGCACGGCAGGCCGGGCGCGCTGCCGGTACCGATGATGAACATCATCAACGGCGGTGCGCACGCCGACAATAACGTCGACGTGCAGGAGTTCATGGTGCTGCCGGTCGGCTTGCCGAGCTTTTCCGAGGCGCTGCGCGCCGGCACGGAAATCTTCCATGCACTGAAGAGCGTGCTGAAGGGTAAGGGCCTCAACACGGCGGTGGGCGACGAAGGCGGTTTCGCGCCGAACCTGCGTTCCAACATCGAAGCGCTCGATACCATTCTCGAAGCCGTGAACAAGAGCGGCTACAAGATCGGCAGCGACATCCTGCTTGGCCTCGACGTTGCCAGCTCCGAGTTCTTCAAGGATGGCAAGTACGACCTGGAAGGCGAGGGCAAGGCCTACACGCCGGCGCAGTTCGTCGATCTGCTGGCGAGCTGGGCGCAGCAGTATCCGATCGTCACCATCGAAGACGGCATGGCCGAAGGCGACTGGGACGGGTGGAAGCTGCTCACGGACAAGATCGGCAGCAAGGTGCAGCTGGTTGGCGACGATCTGTTCGTAACCAATCCTTCGATCTTCCGCGAAGGCATCGACAAGAAGATCGCCAACGCGATCCTGATCAAGGTCAACCAGATCGGCACGCTGTCGGAAACGCTGGAAGCCATTGCGATGGCCGATGCCGCCAAGTACGCGGCGATCGTGTCGCATCGTTCTGGCGAAACCGAAGACACCACCATCTCCGACATCGCCGTGGCCACTACCGCGACGCAGATCAAGACCGGTTCGTTGTGCCGCACCGACCGCGTCGCCAAGTACAACCAGCTGCTGCGCATCGAGGAAGCACTCGGCGCCGATGCTCGCTACGCAGGCCGCAACGCGTTCCCCAGCCTCTCCCATTTGCCTGGTTGAGCGAGGTTATCGCCTGAATCATGTTGCGTTGGGTCGCCTTCGTCCTGCTGTTGATATTGATTGGACTGCAGCTCGAACTGTGGTCCAACCATGGTGGCATGGCCGAGGTAACGAGCTTGCGTGCCGCCGTAAAAAAGCAGCAGGACGAAAACGACAAGCTCACCCAGCGCAACCAGGCGCTTGCTGCGGATGTGACGGACCTCAAGCATGGCGAGCAAGCGGTGGAAGCGCGTGCCCGCGGTGAACTAGGTTTGATCAAGCCGGGCGAGACGTTCTATCAAGTGGTGCCGAAGCCGGCGGCGAGTGCGGCTGCGCCAGCGACTTCGGCGACTAACAGCGGCAATTGAGCTTTTATTGCCGTCATTCCCGCGAAAGCGGGAATCCATTTTGCTCTGATGCGAAAAGCGAAGATGGATTCCCGCTTTCGCGGGAATGACGGCAACATGCATATGAGCTCTTTTGATCTGGAACTCCCTCGCGCCTATGGCGTTCCGCCTTTGACGGCCACGCTGCGCAGTACCCCAGAAGATTTTCGCGTCGAAGAAATTCTCGGCTACGAACCTGACGGCGAAGGCGAACACGCCTTCCTATGGGTAGAAAAGCGCGAAGCCAACACCGATTGGGTGGCGCGCGAATTGGCGCGCTTCGCAGGCGTGTCGCCCATGAATGTCGGCTACGCCGGTCTGAAAGATCGCCACGCTGTCACGCGCCAGGCTTTCACCGTGCAATTGCCTGGCAAGGCCGATCCGGACTGGCACGCCTTTCCGCATGGGGAGGTAAAAATCCTTTCAAGCACGCGTCATAAGCGCAAGCTCAAGCGTGGCGCCTTGCGTGGCAACCGCTTTGTGCTGGTGTTGCGCGATGTGCAGGGCGATCGCTCACGCGCCGAAGCAGTGTTACAGGCGATCGCCTCGCGTGGCGTACCGAATTATTTCGGCGAACAACGTTTCGGTCGCGAAGGCGGCAACGTGGCGCAGGCGCGAGCCATGTTTGCCGGTCGCCGCGTGGATCGCGACAAGCGTTCCATCCTGCTCTCCGCCGCACGTTCGCATATTTTCAATGCTGTGCTGGCTGCGCGCGTAGAACGCGACGCCTGGGACAAACCTTTGGAAGGCGAAATCTGGTCGCTGGCCGGTTCGCGTTCGTGGTTTGGGCCGGAGGCCTTCGATGACGTGCTTTCGGCACGCCTGGCGCAGGGCGATATCCACCCCTCGGGACCATTGTGGGGGCAGGGCGATTCGCCTGCGGACAGCACAGCGGGTGAATTGGAGCGCGAGCTTGCCGCTGTATTTGGCGACCTGGCGGACGGGCTTGTCGCCGCGCGCATGGACCAGGAGCGCCGCCCGTTGCGTCTGCTGCCCAAAGGCTTGCATTGGCATTGGCCGGATGACAACACGCTGGAATTGAGCTTCGAATTGCCCGCTGGCGCGTATGCCACCGTCGTTGCGCGCGAGTTGATCGCTTAGCTGTTTTGGCTTGCAGGCACGCTGGGCTCTGCGTCGTATGAAATTGCCTGCCGCGCATCTACATACGCCCAGGCTTGCAAGCCTGAAGCCAGCATCACTGCCACACGCTTATAGTCATCCACTTCGTATGCATCGGCCTGCGCGAGCTCGGCGTCGGTGATCTCAAATACCGTGCCGTTGACGTGATCCTCGGCCTGGTTGGTGAAAACCAGCATAGGGTGGTGGGTCTTTCCGCTGGTGCGGACGACTTCGGGATCCTCGATCTCAATCTCGGACTGGATGAAACCGGCCAGCTGATCGGCTTGGCCGGCAAGTGGGCGACCGAACGTCGCGAGTTGGACGTTCTCCTGCTGGAGCGTGCCGTACGAAAAAAGCTTGGGCATGGAAGCCATCTATCCTTTCAGCAATACCACCACGGCTCCGGTCCCGCCTTGCATGGGGCGCGCGGAAGCAAAGGCAATCACGTCATTACGACGGCGCAGCAAACGATCGGTCAGGATTTTCAGTACGGGCCCGGCGGCTTTCGATCGCAATCCCTTGCCGTGCACGATGCGTACACAGCGCAGTCCGCGATCGTTGGCATGCGCAAGAAATTCGGCGATGGTGGCCTGCGCCGCCGCGGCATTCATCTGATGCAGATCGATATCGTCCTGCACGCTGAATTGTCCGCGCTTGAGCTGGCGCAGCAGCTTGGGCGGATAACCGTCGCGCAGGTAGCTCAGTTCCTCGCCCACTTCCATCAGGCCAGGGTCGAAGGCCATGTCCAGCAGTTCGCCGGGTACGGCGGCTTCGTCGGCTTCCAGCATGTAGGGATGCGGTTCCGGCTTGGGAAGTTCGGGCGGCGAGACGACGGGTTCGAACTGGCGGACCTCGCCGATGGCCTCGCGGAACAGGCGGCTGTCCTCGTCGCTCACGATGGCGGGGGTGCGGCGTTTCATGCACGTCATCGTAGCGAAAGCAACGCGCCGATGGTGAAGGGAAGGTTGCCAAAATCGCCGGTGAAACAAACGGTCGGCTCGGTTAGACTCCTAAAACTAGGGTGCATGCGGATCGTCTTCAGGCCGCATGCCGGGTAGTCAACCTTGAACGGATCATGATGCGAGTTCTGGTTTCCAATGACGATGGCGTGGACGCGCCGGGTATCCGCGTGCTTGCCGAGCGTCTCGGCGCGGTCGGGCAGGTCACCGTGGTGGCGCCGGATCGCGATCGCTCCGGTGCCAGCAATTCCCTTACGCTCGACGTGCCGATTCGCGTCTCACGCATGGACAACGGCTACTACCGCGTGGTGGGCACGCCGACCGATTGCGTGCATCTCGCCTTGGCCGGCATGTTGGATTACGAGCCGGATATCGTGGTCTCCGGCATCAACAATTCGGCCAATCTCGGCGATGACGTGATTTACTCGGGCACCGTGTCGGCAGCGATGGAAGGGCGTTTCCTCGGCTTGCCGGCGATTGCGGTGTCGCTGGTCAGCAAGGACCATAAGGGCGAGCATTACGAATCAGCCGCCAAGGCCGTGTTGCGATTGACGGAACGCCTGCTGGTGGATCCGCTGCCGGCCGATACCATCCTCAACGTCAACGTGCCAGATCGTCCGTGGGACGAAATCCTCGGTTTCGAAACCACGCGGCTGGGCAAGCGCCACCGTTCTGCGCCGTGCATCCAGCAGGACGACCCACGTGGACGACCGATCTGGTGGATCGGCCCAGCGGGCGATGTGGAAGACGCGGGCCCCGGTACGGATTTCGATGCCGTGCGGCGCGGCTATATTTCGGTGACGCCCATTCATGTCGATTTGACGCGCTTCCAGGCGCTGGAGAAAGTGGGCAACTGGGTGCGCGCACTGAGTGAAGACATGAGCGATCACGCTAACGGTAAGGCCGCATGATTCATCCGTTACCGCCATCTGCATTGAAAGGCGAGGGGATGACCTCGCAACGTGCGCGCGACCGGCTCATCGCCAAGTTGAAGGAAGAAGGGATCGGCGACCAGCGCGTGCTCGACGTGATGCGCAATTTGCCGCGCCATCACTTCATCGACCAGGCGCTGCACTCGCGCGCCTATGAAAACACAGCGTTGCCGATCGGTCATGGTCAGACCATTTCGCAGCCCTGGGTCGTGGCCCGCATGACCGAAGCCCTGCTGGAACTGTTCCAGCCAAAATCCGGCCGGCCGCAAAAGGTGCTGGAGATCGGCACCGGTTCCGGCTACCAGGCCGTGGTGCTGGCGCAACTCGTGCAGCAGCTCTATACGGTGGAACGCATCGAGGAATTGTTGCGCCAAGCGCGTCGACGCTTTCGCCAGCTTGGTCTTGAGAACATCCGCTCGCGTCACGACGACGGCAAGCTGGGCTGGGCGGCGGAAGCGCCTTTCGATGCCATCATCCTCACGGCGGCGGGCGATGCCATCCCCTCGCAGATTCTCGATCAGCTGGCGCCCGATGGCGTGCTGGTCGCACCGGTCGGTTCCCCCAGTAGTCAAATCTTGATCCGCATGCGCGGCGATGGAAAGGGCGATTTCATGCAAGAAGAATTGGGAGCCGTCAGCTTCGTACCTTTGCTGGGCGGTATCGGCTGATGCAGCTCTTCGGAAAGCTTTATGCGCGCGTACTGGTATGGGCGCGCGACCGCCGGGCGGTCTATTACTTGTGCGGCTTGAGTTTCGTCGAGGCCTTCATCTTCCCGGTCATGCCGGAGGTAATGCTGGCGCCGATGATGCTGGGCAAACGCCATCGTGCTTTCTTCTATGCGAACCTGAGCCTGCTGTTTTCGCTGCTGGGTTCGCTGGTGGGATATGCGCTGGGCCACTGGGCCTTTCATGCGCTGACGCCGTTGCTGCAGTCATTGCATTTGTACGAGCCGATCGAGCGCGGCGTGGAAAGCCTGCGCGCGCAAATGAACCAGCATTGGCTGGAACTGTTGCTGGTGCTGATGTTGGCGGCGATCCAGCCGGTGGTGCCGATGAAATTCGTCACCTGGGCATCCGGCATTGTTGGCGTACCGGTGATTCCGTTCCTGGTGTGCATCATGCTTGGACGCGGCAAGCGCGTATGGCTGCTGGCCTTGCTGATCCGCCTGTTTGGCGAGCGTGCCGAACAGATGCTGCACAAGAACATCGAGTGGATCGGCTGGGCGGCGTTGGCTGTCTTGGCGATGCTCGGCGGCTGGTGGGCGCTCAAGCATTAACGATGAGCGATCATTCCGTGTCGATCGCATGAAAACTGCTGGCGACCTCGCTATGCTGACGCGCATGAATGGATTGATGCGATGGTTTTCGTTTGCCGCTATAGCTCTATGGATGACCGGTTGCAGCACGGTGGTGGTGCAGCCGCCGCCTGGTGCATCGAGCAGTGTGCGGCCTGCTCCGGCGCAACATGAGGCCGGTACCTATACCGTCGTAAAAGGTGACACGCTTTATTCCATCGCGTTCCGCAATGGCGCGGATTTCCGCGAAGTCGCCAGGTTGAACAACATCGCGCCGCCGTACACCATCTGGCCGGGGCAGGTGCTGAAGTTATCGGGACGCGGTCCGGCACCGGCAACCGAGCACGCGCCGCCGGTGGTCGCCAAGACATCACCCCCGCCGTCGTCGGCACCGGTGTTCGAGATAGTGGGAACAAAGCCGGTCGCGGCCGCGCCATTGCCCGCCCATGCAAGCTCGGCCGCTGTGGCGCCTGCCGGCGTGACGCATCCCGCACCGCCGGTCAGTGCAACGCCGGCACCGCCAAGCAATCCAGCGCCGGCCGTAGCAGCTGCAGCTACCGCACCGGTGACTGCCAGCGGCGGCACACGTAGCGCAGGCGGCGTGAAGTGGCGATGGCCGGCATCGGGCCAGGTGGTCAGCCGTTTTCAAGCCAGCGCGGCGATTCCGGGTATCGATATCGCCGGCAAGGCGGGCGATCCGGTGGTTGCCGCCGCGGATGGCACCGTGGTCTACAGCGGCAATGGCCTGGTGGGCTACGGTGAGCTGATCATCATCAAGCACAACGACAGCTTCCTGTCGGCGTATGGCCACAATCGCAAGCGGTTGGTGACGGAAGGCCAGCAGGTTAAAGCCGGGCAGCAGATTGCCGAAATGGGCTCAAGCGGCAGTTCGCGCGACGAACTGCAGTTCCAGATTCGCAAGGATGGCAATCCGGTCGATCCGCTGGACTATCTGCCGTCGCGTTAGGTGGGCCATTCCCCTTGCGGGAGTGGGTTAGGGTGAGGGGGCAATCTGGTTATGAAGCTGCTTTCGGCGCGTCTAGGCTAGATAGAGCTTTTGCCAAGATTGGCCCCTCACCCAAACCCTCTCGCTGTATAGCGCAGAGAATGTTCAGGCCGCGGGAAGAATGAAGGCGGCCACCACGCGCCGCCCTTCGCTGGCGAGCAGGTCGTAGGTACGCGCCGCCGCCGCATTGTCCATCACTTCGATGCCGATGCCCTTGCGCAGAAAACCGGCCATGAAAACGGCCGGCGGGAATTGCTGGCGGATGCCGGTGCCGAGCAGCACCACCTCGGGTTTCAGGTCGAGCACGGCCTCGACGTGATCGCCGGTCAGCGCCTGTGCCTGGGTAACCGGCCATTGCTCCACCGCCCGTTTCGGCGAGAGCAGAAAGCTGGCGGTCAATTCGCGATCGACCACCGTGATGCTGCGCTCGGTGACGCGGCGGACGAACAGGTAATCGCCATGGCGGTCCAGCGAGAGATCCATGACAGCCTCCTCAGCGGGGCAGCGCCAGCCGGGGATCGTCCTCGTTGCGCCGGAACAGCACCACCACGTGGCCGATCTGCTGCACGCTTTCCGCGCTGGTGCCGTCGAGCAGGGTCTGGATTTGCGCCTCGCGTTCTTCCTTGTCGCCGCCGGAGAGTTTCACTTTCACCAGCTCGTGGTGCGACAGGGCGAGATCCAGCTCCTTCACCACCGCCCCGGTAGCGCCCTTGGCGCCCAGCAGGATCACCGGATGGAGGTCGTGGGCGAGGCTGCGCAGATAGCGCTTCTGTGAAGGAGATAGGGACATGCGTTCAGTCTCGATGCACTGCAAGGTAGCCGTAAAGGGTATCATGTCCACCCTCTGTTCCCGGTCCATTCTGCCGACCCATGCCTCGCAGCAAGAGCAGTTCCCGCTGGCTGCGGGAGCACTTCGACGATGTCTACGTAAAGAAAGCCCAGGCCGAAGGCCTGCGTTCGCGTGCCGTCTTCAAACTGGAAGAACTGGTCGAGCGCGATCAACTGCTAAAGCCGGGCATGCGCGTGGTCGACCTGGGCGCGGCCCCCGGTGGCTGGTCGCAGTTCGTCCGGCAGCGCCTGGGGGATAGTGGTACTGTGGTGGCGCTGGATATCCTGCCGATGCAAGGTATTGCCGGCGTCGATTTCCTGCAGGGCGACTTCCGTGAAGAAAGCGTTTTGAGAGCATTGGAACAGCGCCTGGACGGCCAGAAGCTCGATCTTGTGCTGTCGGACATGGCCCCCAATATGAGTGGCGTGGCACTGGCCGATCAGATCCGGGCAATGGATCTGGCGGAACTGGCGCTTGATTTCTCCAGACACTGGCTGAAACCAGGCGGAGCCTTTCTAATCAAGTTGTTCCAGGGAACAGGCTTCGATGATTACTTGCGTACCTTGCGCGCCGAGTTCTCGCGCGTAAGTATGCGTAAACCCAAGGCCTCACGCGCGCGTTCGCGTGAGGTGTACGCGCTGGCCACCGGATTCAAGTCCGGCGGCCGGCAAACTGGCGAGAACCGCGCATGAATGAGACATGGAAAACTTTGTTGCTCTGGCTGGTGATCGCGGTGGTATTGATCACCGTGTTCCAGAGCTTCAACCCGCACGGTGGCGCCTCTTCGGACCTGCCATACAGCAGCTTCGTGCAGAGTGTGGATAGCGGCAACGTCGCCACCGCCAATATCAGTGCCGAGAACCCGGCCACCATCAACGGCAAGCTGAAAGACGGCAGCAACTACCGCACGGTCGCGCCGGTGCTTGGCTTCTCCACCAATTCGGTGGTGAAGCAGATGCAGGACAAGAACGTCACCGTCACCCAGGATTCCGGCACCGGCTTTTCGCTGATCGGCCTGTTGGTGAACTGGTTGCCGGTCATCCTGATCGTCGGTGTATTCATCTGGTTCATGCGCCAGATGCAGCAGGGCGGTGGTGGCCGCGGGGCGATGAGCTTTGGCCGCTCGCGCGCCAAGCTTCAGGGTGAGGACCAGGTCAAGGTCAACTTCAGCGACGTTGCCGGCTGCGACGAAGCCAAGGAAGAAGTGGGCGAACTGGTCGAATTCCTGCGCGATCCGGGCAAGTTCCAGCGCCTCGGCGGCAAGATTCCGCGCGGCGTGCTGATGGTGGGCCCGCCCGGTACCGGCAAGACCCTCCTCGCCAAGGCGATCGCTGGCGAGGCCAAGGTGCCGTTCTTCTCGATCTCCGGTTCCGACTTCGTCGAAATGTTCGTCGGCGTGGGCGCCTCGCGCGTACGCGATATGTTCGACCAGGCCAAGAAGCATGCACCGTGCATCATCTTCATCGACGAAATCGATGCGGTGGGTCGTCATCGCGGCGCCGGCCTCGGCGGTGGCCACGATGAGCGCGAGCAGACGCTCAACCAGTTGCTGGTGGAAATGGACGGCTTCGAAGGTACCGAGGGCATCATCGTCATCGCTGCCACCAACCGTCCGGATGTGCTCGATCCGGCACTGTTGCGTCCGGGCCGCTTCGATCGCCAGGTGGTGGTAGGCCTGCCGGACGTGAAGGGCCGTGAGCAGATCCTCAAAGTACATATGCGCAAAGTGCCGGTCGCCTCTGACGTGGACGCGATGGTGATTGCGCGCGGCACGCCGGGTTTCTCTGGCGCTGACCTGGCCAATCTCGTCAACGAGGCTGCGTTGTTCGCGGCACGCGAGAACGCCCGTGAAGTGCGCATGACCCATCTGGACAAGGCGCGCGACAAGATCCTGATGGGTACCGAGCGCCGCTCGATGGCGATGAGCGAGGACGAAAAGAAGCTCACCGCCTATCACGAAGCCGGCCATGCCATTGTCGGTCGCCTGGTGCCCGAGCACGACCCGGTCTACAAGGTGACGATCATTCCGCGTGGCCGTGCGCTGGGCGTGACGATGTATCTGCCGGAAGGCGACAAATACAGCATGAACAAGACGGCGATCGAGTCGCAGCTGTGCTCGCTGTATGGTGGCCGCGTCGCCGAAGAGCTGATCTTCGGCACCGACAAGGTCACTACCGGTGCCTCGAACGACATCGAGCGCGCGACCAAGATGGCGCGCAACATGGTCACCAAGTGGGGCCTTTCGAACGAGCTTGGCCCGGTGACGTACGGCGAAGAAGAAGATGAAGTGTTCCTCGGCCGCTCGGTGACGCAGCATAAGAATGTCTCCAACGAAACCGCGCGCAAGATCGACGAAGTGGTGCGCGACATCCTCGACCGTGCATACGGCCGCAGCAAGCAGTTGCTGACCGAGAACATCGAAAAGCTGCACATGATGGCCGATGCGCTGCTGCAATACGAAACGATCGATGCGCGCCAGATCGACGACATCATGGCCGGCCGCATACCGGGGCCGCCGGCGGATTGGTCCAAGACCACGCCGTCGAGTTCGGTGCCGCCACCGCCGCCACGCAGCGATGCCGGGGCCAAGGTGGGTGATCCGGCGACGCAAAGCCGGATCTAAAACCGCATAGGTGGAAACGAGAAGGCCGTCCAATGGGCGGCCTTTTTGTTGGTAGAGGATTTTTATCCGGGTGATATTGCAGGTGATATTTTTATCCGGGTATTATTTGCGCTTCCCACAGGAGCCGCCATGACCTACCCCACGCCACCCATTTCCTACACCAGCTTCCAGGGCCACCGCCGCCTGGCATCCGGGCCGCTTCACGTCGTTGCGCTGGCGGCCAAACTGGCTATCGAACGCGACAACACCAAGCCCAACCTGATCTTCGACGACAGCACCGGTCGCGCCATCGATATCGATACACGCGGCAGTGACGACGACGTGCTTGCTCGTTATGCGCCGGCACCTGCCGGTGAGGAGAGCGAACCCGAAGCGGCTTCCGAAGTTCCCCGGGGTCGGGGTCGCCCTAAACTCGGCGTAGTGGCACGCGAGGTCACGTTGCTGCCACGGCATTGGGAGTGGCTGGCTGGGCAGCCAGGCGGTCCCTCGGTGGTGCTGCGCAAGCTGGTGGAGGAGGCGCGCCGCACCCACGCCGAACGCGACAAAGCGCGTGCAAATCAGGAACGTGCCTACCAATTCATGTTGGCGATGGCTGGCGATATGTCTGGCTTTGAAGAAGCCACACGTGCTCTGTTTGCGAACGACGCGGCAAAGTTTGCCGAGTTGATCGCCGCATGGCCTGCTGATGTACGCGCTCACGCCATGCGGCTCGCCTTTGAGCCTTGATGCGAAAGAAGGTGCTGCTGTGACCTGTTATCTGGAACCAACATGGGAAGCCGGGCGCGCGTTTGCTGCGCGTCAGATCCAGGGAAGCGTCGTGATGCTCAACCTGCTGCGCTTTCGCAACCTGGCCGATTATTCCGCCAAGCCTGAATTGGCACCGCCCAGACCCATCCACGGCGCCGAAGCGTTTCTGCGCTATATCGAGCACGCGCTGCCGTATTTGCGTGAGCGCGGTGGTGACCTGCTATTCCTTGGCAACGGCGGTGCTTTCTTGATCGGACCACCGGAAGAACGCTGGGATATGGTGATGCTGGTACGACAGCAGAGTGTCGGATCGTTTTTTGCTTTTGCGTCGCACGAAGCCTATTTGGCCGGCATCGGGCATCGCACGGCAGCACTCGAAGATTCGCGTTTGCTGCCTTTGTCGGAAGTTATGCAGTCGATCATCGTGCTGTAGGCTGCCCTGCCTTATGAGGCTTGCACCCAAGCTGTGCGCAAAACGAAACCGACCAGATTTTAGATAGGCTTGATAGCTTTGAATGCGGAATTATGCACAATGCGTCTGCTACGCTGCGGCACAATCGTGGAAGGGCACTTGCATCCATATACGAGATAACCCTTAAGATGCAGTATCGGACTGCACGATCGTGCAGCTGGACGTTATCATCCTTAATCAGCCGGCCTCTTGTCGCCATGAAGATTTCCGCCGATGAGTTGGAGCCCTTGTTCGACGTCCTTCCGGACGTCGTCTTCTTTGTGAAAGACATGGAGGGGCGTTACACGCACGCCAATCTCACGCTGGTGCGCCGGCTTGGCCTCAAGCAGCGCGGTGAGGTGATCGGCAAGGACGTCACCGAGTTGTTCCCAAGTGCGATGGGCGGTTCGTATGCCGTGCAGGATCGACGCGTGTTGAACGGCGAGATCATCGAGAACCAATTGGAAGTGCACATCTTCGCCAATCGCGCGCCAGGATGGTGTTTGACCTGCAAGCGTCCCCTGCGCGTGCGAGGTCGAATCTGTGGTGTGGTCGGTATTTCACGCGATCTTGGCCTGCCGGACGGGCGCCACCCCATCTACGATCGCTTGAAGCGTGTGCTCGCTTACATGCAGGAGCACTACGGTGACGGCGTGCGCATTCAATCGTTGGCCGAACAGGCCGAGCTTTCGATCGCGCAATTCGAGCGGCATTTCCGCCGCGTTTTTCAGCTTACGCCGCAACAGGTATTGACCAAGCTACGCATCGAGGCGGCGATGCGGATGCTGCACACCGACGACAGCGTCGCTTCCATCGGCGTGGCATGTGGATTCGTCGATCAAAGCGCCTTTGCGCGACAGTTCAAGGCGACGGTGGGAATGACGCCGCGGGCGTACCGTGCGCTGGCGCAGGAGCAGGAAGGCGTGATGCCGGCGTAAGTTGGAGCGCAAACTCCAACCTTCCCGCTTTCAATATTCTACGAGAGGATATCCAGCACTCTTTCCGGTGGACGCCCGATCACCGCTTTGCCGTTGGCGACCACGATGGGTCGTTCGATCAGGCGCGGATGCTTCGACATCGCGGCGATAAGCGTCTGCTCGTCCAGCGACGGATCGTCGAGCTTCAACTGGCGATATTCATCCTCGCCCGTACGCAGCAACTGTCGCGCCGCGATGCCGAGCTGGGATAGCAACGTTTTCAACTCGGCAATGGTGGGTGGTGTTTCTAGATAGTGGACGACTTCGAATGGCTTGCCCTGCTGTTCGAGCAAGGCAAGCGCACCGCGCGATTTTGAGCAGCGGTTGTTGTGGTAGATGCGGATCACGGCGGTTAGCGGTTGCCGGACCGATTGCCACCACCCTGCCCTTGCGGGCGATTGCCCCGCTGCGGGCGGCCGCCCGGGCCGCCGGCGGGGCGATTGCCGCCAGGACGAGCGCCGCGGTTGTTGCGATTGGTGTTGCCACCGGCGTTGAAACCGCCGTAGGGATTTGAGCCACTCCCGGTGCCAGCGCCGCCGCGACGATTGCCGTGCGCCTGGCCACCACCGCTACCACCACCGTGGCCGCGTCCACCTTCGCGATTTTCGCCGGCAAACCAGGTGCGTGCAGGCGGTAGCTCCTGTCCAGGGCCGATGCCGCGCTTCTTCTTGCGCACCTTGTTCTGGCGCTCCGGGGTGGCGACGTTGCCATTCACTTCGCGGTTCGGATTGCGGCGCTTCTGTTGCTTGCCACGTACGGGTTCTTCGCGGATGCGGTCGAAAGCACGCAATTCGCGTGCTTCGTCGTGATAGCCGCCGCTCCATGCTGCGGTACCGCTCTTTTCAGGGCGATATTCGACCACGTTGCGCGGTGCGCGACGCTGGTGCAGCACGGGGCTCAGCGTCAGTACCGGTTGCGGTGCGCCGAGGCCAGCGGTCTTGCGCAGGTCTTTTACGGAATCTTCGCTCAGCGCTTCGCAATCACCGCGACGCAGCATGCGCGGCAGTTCAATGCTGCCATAGCGGATGCGCTTGAGGCGGCTGACCAGGAAACCTTGCGAATCCCACAGGCGACGCACTTCGCGGTTGCGGCCTTCGCGGATCACCACGCGGAACCAGCTATGGCTGCCGCCGCGGCTGATGACGGCGATTTCGTCGAAGCG
>NZ_DAIOEU010000084.1:0-16763 GCF_036746095.1 Dyella sp. | reverse complement strand
GCTTTGAGCGGCTCACAACGTTAAAGCCCCCGGCTTGGCCGGGGGATACTTACTCGGTGATCCTCATGTCGTCGGTTTGGAAAGCGCGCGCCTCGAAAATCGGGACCACGTCGACCACAGCGGGAACGCGTTGCCGATCCGGTTCGATCCGTTCCAGCGGGGTAACTCGGCGCATCGTGCTGGCGCTGCGTACCGCAAGCTGCTGGTAAGCCGCAGTGCCGCGGCTTTTCCATTCGATCTCCCGTGCGGTGAGTTCGCGCAGCACCTTGGCCGGGATGCCGGCGACCAGCGTATTGGCAGGCACCTGCATGCGCGCTTTGACGAAGGCCATGGCGGCCACCATGCTGTTCTCGCCGACCACGGCTTCGTCCATCACCACCGCGTTCATGCCCACCATGGCGTTGCGCTCGATACGGCAGCCATGCAACACGGCGCCGTGCCCGATATGGCCGTCCATACCCACGATGGTGTCAGTGCCGGGAAAGCCATGCATCACGCAGGTATCCTGCAGGTTGCTGCCGCGTTCGAGTACCAGCCGGCCGAAATCGCCGCGCAGCACCGCGCAAGCGCCCACATAGCACCCTGCGTCGACGATCACATCGCCGATCAGTACCGCCGTTGGATGGACGTAGCTGCTCGCGTCCACCACCGGCACGATGCCTTCATAACTATAGGCTTGGCACATGGACGTCCCCGACTAAGCGGAATGAGGCGGACTCATCTGTTGATGTTGCTGCCATCGTTTCGGTGCTCGCTATGCCAAGGTCAAGCAATAGCCGATTTCTGGAGCCATCCGCGAACGCTCGACTGAGTCGCCGGGAGCGCGAGATATTGCAGTGGGTCGCATATGGAAAAACGTCCTATGAAATTAGCATCATCGTTGGCCTGTCGGAGCGAACGGTCAATTTTCACGTGGCAGGCGCCATCGCCAAGCTCAATGCGGCCAATCGAACTCACGCAGCGGTCAAGGCAGCCTTGATGGGTTTGATCACCGTCGATTGAACGCGCGTCCCATTTCGTGGGCCATCAAAGCGCGCCTTGAAAACTCATGACCCGTTGCTTGAAATCGTCCGTCATCGGCGTCGTGGCGTTGGCAGCGTAATCGAACATCACATGCGTGGACGACGCCTTGGCAAGCACTGTCTCGCTCTGTCGCGGCAACGTCATCAGGTAATCCAGCGCAAAGCTCTTCGATCCCAGATGTGTGACGCTGCTGGCCACCTTGATGACGTCGCCATATCGGGCCGGGTGCAAATACTCGCACGCGGTCTTGATCATGATGTGCGGAAGCTTCTGCGGCAAAGGCATCTGCAGCAGCTCATGCATGAACTTCAGGTAGGTGCGAAGCATGTATGCGTAATACACCGGGGCGCTGACGTGGCCCATGGCATCGGTGTCGAGATAGTCAACTTCGATGTCCGTTTCGAAATATCGCTTCGCCATCGCTGTGCCTCTGCGTCGTGAAAGAGGGGCTTTACCGGGAACGATGGCAGCAGGGATACGGCCGATATCGTGCGCCGGCAACTGTCAGATATGACAGTGGTCAACGGCGGTGGCTCGGCATAGCTTCCTCACCGCTTTATCTTCATTGCGGATACCGACGGTCATCAACGGAGGGTGCTGCGTTCCTGCCATGAGAAAAGTCGACGACAGTGTCTATGACTGGACGCGCGTGGCCAGCCTGCTGCTGCTCTCGCGCGAACTAGATGAGCTGGAAGAAAAAGTACTGGCGCCGCAGCGCCGCATCTTTTACCAGTTCTCCGCACGCGGCCACGATCTTGCCCAGATACTGCTCGGCTTGAAGTTGACCGATGCCCACGATGCGGCATGCGGCTACTACCGGTCGCGGCCACTGCTGTTGGCGCTGGGCGTGGACCCGGAGGATGCCTTGGGCGCGGCGATGGCGCGTGCCGGCGGCTACTCGGACGGCCGCGACCTCGGCGTGGTGTTCAACCATCCCAACCCTGGCGGGCCAACTGCGCTGCCCATGTGTGGCGGTGTCGGCGCGCAATTCACGCCCGCGGTGGGATGGGCGCAGGCGATCGAGTATCGGCGCAACGTGCTGGGTGATCAGGCGTTCGACAAATCGATTGCGGTGGCATTGGGCGGCGATGCATCCGTGGCCACCGGTGGTTTCTGGTCGGCACTGACGATCGCCACGACGCAGCCATTGCCGCTGCTTTTTTTCATCGAGGACAACGGTTATGGGCTTTCCGTGCCGTCTTCCTATCAGACGCCCGGCGGAAATATCGCCAGCAACCTCGGCAGCTTCCAGGGCCTTCGCGTGTTGTCCGGCGACGGCACCGATCCATCGCTATGTTCCAGCCTGATCCACGACGCCGTCGAATACGTGCGCGAACATCGTCGACCGTGTCTGTTGCGCGTGGACGTGCCGCGCCTGCAAGGACATAGCTTGCAAGACACGCAAGCCTACAAATCGGCTGCCGTGATGGAGCAGGAGTGGCAGCGTGATCCCCTGCGTCGGTTGTTCGATGGCCTGGTTCCCCACGTGCTGTCGCCCGCGCATTGGGCGGATCTGCAGGAGCGCAGCAAGGCACGCGTGCAAGGCGCAAGCGAAGCGGCCCAGGCGCGACCGGTGAGCGATCCGGGCCGCGCGGCCACGCATGTCTATTTCGAAGGCACGGTGCAGCATCGCGGCGGATTGTGGGCGGAAGGCTGGATGCCACCGAAGACGAGCGAGCAACCGAGCGTCACCGGAGAGCGCATCAACATGGTGACGGCGACACGGCGCACCTTGGACCACGAGTTGTCAATCAACGATCGTATGCTGGTGTTTGGTGAAGACGTCGGCGCGAAAGGCGGCGTACACGCGATCACGCTCGGCTTGCAGGAAAAATACGGCCAGGCGCGCGTCTTCGACACCAGCCTGTCCGAAGAAGGCATTGTCGGTCGCGCCGTCGGCATGGCGTTGGCAGGCTTGCTGCCGGTGCCAGAAATCCAGTTTCGCAAATATGCAGAGCCAGCCACCGAGCAGATCAACGATTGCGGCAGCATGCGTTGGCGTACCAACAACCGCTTTGCGGCGCCGATGGTGCTGCGCATGCCGGCCGGCTTTGGCCGTTGCGGCGATCCGTGGCACAGCCAGACCAATGAGGTGCCGTTCATTCACTCGCCGGGTTGGAAGGTTGCGACGCCATCCAATGCGGAGGATGCCGTTGGCTTGCTGAGAACCGCATTGCGCGGCAACGACCCGGTGGTTTTCTTCGAATACCGCGCCTTGCTCGATGCCAGCTCAGCACGCCGCCCTTATCCCGGCGATGACTATGCGTTGCTCTTCGGCAAGGCGCGCAAGGTTCGCAGCGGCACGCAGCTGACCATCGTCACCTGGGGCAGCATGGTCGAGCGGTGCGAGGATGCGATCGAAAGCCGTTCCGTTGAGCTCATCGATTTGCGCACGCTGATGCCATGGGATCGCGAAGCGGTGCTGTTGTCCCTGCAAAAAACGCGGCGTTGCCTGATCGTGCATGAGGATACGCAAACCGCCGGCTTCGGCGCGGAGATTGCCGCCGTGGTTGCCGCGGAAGCCTTTCACGATCTGGCCGCTCCGGTCAGCCGGCTTGCCATGCTCGATATGCCCTGTCCCTATGAGCCGACGCTGATGGCGCATGCGCTGCCGTCCGTAGCCAGCATTCGCGCCAGGATCGATCGGCTGGTGGGCTTTTGAATGGAAACCGCCATCAACGCCCCGGTGGAACGCGAAGGCAGCCGCATGATCATCCGGCGCTGGCTGAAGCATGCGGGCCACGCGGTATCGTCCAACGAGCCGGTGGTGGAATTGGAAACCGACAAGGTCATGCTGGAAGTGGCCGCGCCTGCTGCCGGCCGGTTGGAAATTGGGCTTGCGGAAGGCGCAGAGATCGAGCCGGGCCAGTGGTTGGGGCGGATCGTTGCGACCTCGACGCCGGTGTTTAGCGCGGCGTCGGCAGGGCACTTCACGCCACCTGCCGAAGCTGCTGGCGATGTGCCGCGAACCAAGGCGCGCATTCCGCACGATCCGGAGCGCCTGCGCTTGGCGGAGCATCTGCATCAATCCTTGAATTCGGCGCCGCACGTCACCGCCATTTTCGACGTCGACTTCGGTGCCGTGCTCGCGCATCGGGCGAGCCGCCCGTCACATTTGAGGTTGACCGCATACGTCGCCGTGGCGGCGGCCAAGGCGATGCAAGCCGTGCCGCAGATCAATGGCCGATGGAGCACGAACGATTTCGAAGTGTTCGAGGACATCAACCTAGGATTAGGTGTGGCGCTGGACGATGGCGGTCTGGCCGTGCCGGTCATTCACCATGCGCAGCAGCTGTCGCTGCTGGAAATGGCGGCGTGCATAAACGAACTGCAGCAACGCGCGCGGGCTGGCACCCTCGTGCCGCATGATCTTCGCGGCGGAACGTTCACTATTTCCAACTACGGCATGTTTGGCGCAACGCTGGCGACGCCGATCGTCATCCATCGATCCCAGGTGGCCATTCTGGGCGTCGGCGCCTTGCAGAAGCGTGTGGTCGCTTGCCAAAGCAATGGCGAAGACAGCGTGCAGATCCGCCCGCGGGCTTACGTGTCGCTCACCATCGACCACCGCGCCATTCACGGAAGCCAGGCCAGCGTGTGGCTTGCGCGCTTTTCCCAGGTGCTGGAGCAGTGGCCGGCCGAGGAGTGAGCAGATGGAGAAGGTGATCAGCGAACAGATCGGGCGCGTTGCCAAGCTGGCGTTGAATCGGCCCGCCAAAGCGAACTGCCTTACGGAAGCGTTGATGGCCGCGTTGCAGGAAGCGCTGCAATCGTTGGAGGAAGATGACTCCGTCAGCGTCGTCGTCATCACCGGGAATGAACACTATTTCTGCGCAGGCGCCGACCTCGAAGAAATGATAGGGCGGCGCTTTGGCGGTTCGCATCGCGTGGATTGCCTGTCCGACGCATGGGAAGCGATCTTCCGCTTTAGCAAGCCGCTGATCGCGGCGGTGCAGGGGTATGCGGTAGGCGGCGGCTGCGAGTTGGTGACGGGATGCGACGTCGTCATCGCCGGCGAAAGCGCGCAATTCGGGCAGCCGGAAATCAGCGTCGGCACGCTGCCGGGGCTCGGGGGAACGCAGCGCTTGCCACGCCTGATCGGCCGGTCGCGGGCGATGGACTGGTGCCTGACCGGGCGGCTCGTTTCCGCGCAGGAGGCGCACACGGCCGGATTGGTCACGCAGGTGCTGCCGGATAAAGCAGTGCTGCCTGCCGCGATGACATATGCACGGCAGATGTCCATGTTCTCCTTGCCCGTGCTCAAGATGATCAAGGCCTCGATCAAGAACGTCGACGAATATCCGCTATCCGCCGGCCTGGTGCGTGAGCGGCAATGGTTTTATGCCAGTTTCGATCTGCACGACCGCCATGAGGGCATGTCGGCATTCGTCGAAAAAAGAACGCCGCGCTTCGAGCATCGCTGAAGGGGTGGCGTCATGAGTTACGAAGATGCAGGTGTGACCCACAGCGTTTTTGCCGATGACCTGGCCGGCAGGGAGGCCGCCTTCCAGGCGAAGATCGATGCTGGCATCGCTATTGAACCCCAGGACTGGATGGCGGAAGGCTATCGCAAGATGCTGATTCGCCAGATCAGCCAGCATGCGCATTCGGAAATCATCGGCCAGTTGCCGGAAGGCGGATGGATCACGCGCGCGCCATCGCTTGAGCGCAAGGCCATTCTGCTCGCCAAAGTGCAGGACGAAGCAGGCCATGGTTTGTACCTGTATGGCGCGGCGGAAACATTGGGCGTGTCGCGGGAACAATTGATCGCTGAGCTGCACGACGGCAAATCGAAGTACTCCTCGATTTTCAACTATCCTGTGCTTACCTGGGCCGACGTCGGCGCGATCGGGTGGCTGGTCGATGGTGCGGCCATCATCAACCAGACCTCGCTGTGCCGATGTTCGTATGGGCCGTATGCGCGCGCGATGGTGCGCATTTGCAAGGAGGAATCGTTCCATCAGCGCCAAGGTTACGACGTGATGTGGAGGCTGTGCCAAGGAACGGAAAAGCAGAAAGCCATGGCACAGGAAGCGCTCGATCGCTGGTGGTGGCCGTGCTTGATGATGTTCGGGCCGGCCGACGCCGATTCCGTCCATAGCATGCAGTCGATGGCTTGGAAGATAAAAATTCATTCCAACGACGCATTGCGCCAGCGCATGGTCGATCAGACAGTGCCGCAGGCCGAATACCTCGGTTTGCGCGTTCCCGATCCCGATCTCAGATGGAACCCGGCACGCGATCACTACGACTTTGGCGCCATCGACTGGCATGAGTTTCATCGTGTCATCGCCGGAGAAGGTCCTTGCAACCACGAGCGTCTCGCCACTCGCGTGCGAGCCGCCGAAGAGGGTGCCTGGTTTCGCGAAGCGTTAGCGGCATATGCCGAAAAGCAATCCGGCGCCGAGTGCCGTAATGAGGTGAAGCGATGAATGACTGGCCGCTATGGGAAATTTTCGTCCGCAGCCAGCAGGGGCTGGCGCACCGACATGTCGGGAGCTTGCACGCGCCGGACGCGCACATGGCGTTGTACCACGCCCGCGATATCTATACCCGGCGCAGCGAGGGCGTCAGCCTGTGGGTGGTGCCTTCGGTACAGATCGTCGCCAGCCAGCCTGGCGACAAAGCCGAAATGTTCGAACCCGCCCGCAGCAAAATCTATCGGCACCCTACGTTTTTCGCGGTGCCGGAAGGCCTCAAGCATCTTTAATGATGGCCATGGCTATGCCTTCGATGGTCGATTACCTGCTTCGCTTCGGCGACAGCGCCCTGATCCTGAGCCAGCGTTTGTGTGCCTGGTGCGGCAAGGCACCCGCTCTGGAGGAAGACATTGCCATCAGCAACGTCGCCCTCGATCTTTTGGGCCAGGCACGCATGTGGTTGTCGCTGGCAGGCGAACTGGAAGGTCTGGGGCGGGACGAGAATGACCTGGCGTTCTTTCGCGACAGTAGCGAATTTCGCAATCTGCTATTGGTCGAGCAAGCCGATGAGCACTATGCGGACACCATGGTGCGTCAGTGCTTTTTCGACATCTGGCATGTGCTGGCGTTGGATGCATTGGAAGCATCGACGGACGAACGTATCGCATCAATCGCACGCCAGGCGCGCATGGAGGTGGGCTACCACGTACGCCGCAGCCGCGACCTGGTCATGCGCCTCGGTGGAGGCGGCGCGAAAGCCCGGGCAATGATGCAAGCGGCAGTCGACAAGCTATGGCGTTATACCGGCGAGATGTTTGAATGCGACGGGCTTGACCTGGCCATGGTTGTGCAGGGCGTAGGGTTTGATCCTTGCGCGTTAAAGCCTCCATGGCTAGACGACGTGCAAATTGTGTTTGCCGGGGCCGGGTTAAAACTTCCATCACAGGAGGCGTGGATACAAACAGGTGGAAAGCGCGGTCGGCACAGCTTGCAGCATGTTGAGCTGCTCGCCGAGATGCAGCATCTGCCGCGGTTGCACCCCGGCGCGCGATGGTGACGGGTGCAAGCCGAACGTTCGGCGGCGTTGAGTGAACAGGGCATGGATCATTTCTTTCCCTTGCGCGTGGCTTCGCTGGCAGCTGAAACCCGCGATGCCAAAGTCATCACTTTGGATGTACCGGACGCGTGGGCGAGGGCATTCCGTTTTCTGCCAGGGCAGCATCTTGTTGTGAGGGTTTTACTCGATGGCAACGAAGTGCGGCGTGCGTATTCGATTTGCTCGGCGTGCCATGAGCCATTGCGCATAACGGTCAAGCGCGTGACGGATGGCCGGCTTTCCGGGTGGCTCAATGATCGGCTTCAACCGGATGACCGGCTGTACTGCATGCCGCCGCGAGGCCGTTTTGGGGGGGCGCTGATGCCTGCCCTGGCGCGGCGTCATGTAGCATTCGCGGCCGGTAGCGGTATTACGCCGGTGTTTTCCATCATCAAGACGGTGCTGGCGCTGGAGCCGCGCAGCGACTTTACGTTGTTTTATGGCAATCGCACGTCTTCGGCGATCATTTTTCGCGAAGCACTCCAAGAGCTCAAGGATCGTTATCCGAACCGTTTCAGTCTTCAATTCGTGCTGAGCCGTGAACACAGGGACGTGTCGTTACTGCACGGACGCATGGATCGCAGCAAGTGCGATGCGTTGCTCAACACATGGCTAGACCCATCAGGCGTCGACGTGTTTTACCTATGCGCGCCTGCCGGCGTGATGCATGCGGCGTATGAGAGCCTGCTTGGGCATGGTGTCGATCCGGTGAAGATCCGGCGAGAGCACTATGCCGGTGGAGGGCAGGCCAGCGTAGTCGACGTGGCCGCGGGCACGGCGCAAACCTGCCGCATCACCGTGATCCAGGATGGGCTTGCACGCCAATTCACCAGCATCAAGCAGGGCCAGACGCTGCTTGATGCGGCGCTGGAGCAGGGGCTGGAGATGCCGCATGCCTGCAAGGCAGGCGTCTGCGCCAGCTGCCGCTGCAAACTGCTCAGTGGCGAAGTGGTGCGAGACAATTCGTTTGCGCTGGAAGAGGCGGAGGCAGCCCAAGGCTTCATTCTCGCCTGCCAAAGCGTGCCAGTCAGCGCAGAAATAACCGTGGATTGCGATTCATAGGTCGGGTTACCGTGGACTTGATCCCTGTCTCTTGATCACATTTTTTACTCGCTGCCGATGGGGGAAAGCGAATGGGCGAGTGAAGCCAGCCCCCGCTCCCCTCCGGGCAGAAGGGGTTGCGTCCGGTAGGCATCTCATTGCACGCAAGATTATGTGACGAAGAGACAGGATTTGATCGGGAAAACCCACCCAACTTCAGTTGCGCACTTCCTCGAAGCGATTCGCATCGCGGTTCTTGCGCACCTTGGCCGGGTCCCACACGCGGCCGTTCATGGCGATATAGACCCCATCGGGCAGCGTCTGTACCGCAGCGACGGCGCAACCGATATTGAACACCGCATCAGAACCCTGGAAGCGCGCCGGGTTCAGCGCACCGGTGAGCACGATGACCTTGCCCTTGAGCGTGGCGAGTTCCTTGGCGGTTTCCACCATGGTGTCGGTGCCGTGCGTCACCAGCACATAGCGGCTGGACTGCGCTTCGATGGTGGAGCGGATCAGTGCGCGGTCTTCTTGCGTGATGTGCAGGCTGTCCTTGCGCAGGATCGGGATCACATCGAACTGGAACGCCACGCCGAGCTGGCTGAGGATCTCGCCGATCTGCGGTGCGCCGATCTTGTAGTCCGACTTATCATCGAAATAGATCTTGTCGATGGTGCCGCCGGTAGTGACGATGGTCAAATGCTGCATGATCGATGGGTATGAAGGGGAGTAGCTGCGCATTCTAGCGGTTCTGGCACAGGTGATCATTCCAGCAGCAGGCGGGTATCTTCTCCGTCGATATCGGAAAGGCGCAGCAGGCCGTGGCCCAGGAAACGGCGCAGCGCCGCGGCCGGACGTTTGTCGCCGTGGGCCGAGCACCACGCATCCTGGCGTGCCAGCAGGGCCGCTGCCGTACAGCGCGCCAGCGTGATGGCGATGCCGCGCGCGCCGGCTTCGAGCGTGGGGCGATCGATCTTCTTGCTGTCCAGGTGCATGGCGGCGGCATCCAGTGCTGCGTGCACGGTGAACGAGGCTTGCGTGTTATGCGCAGGCCGCAGCCATTGACCGATCAGTTTGCGCAAGGCGGTGAAGCTATCGTGACTGCCCAGCGCGCGCAGGCTGTCCAGCGACAGCACATTGGTGGTGCCTTCCCAGATGGCATACACCTGTGCGTCGCGAAGCAGTTGCGGCAGGCCGGTGTCTTCGATGTAACCGGCACCGCCGAAACATTCCAGCGCTTCCGAACAAAGGTTTACCGCCATCTTGCCGGTCCACAATTTGACGAGTGGCGTAAGCAGGCGCAGCGAAGCGGCTTCCTGCGGCGTGGCGACGGCTTGTTCTACGCGGCCAAGCAGGTGGGCCACTTCAAAGGCGAGCGCAAAGGCGCCTTCGAATTCGGCCTGCATGTCGGCAAGCGTCTGCGCGTGCAGGGGCTGTTGCAGCAATGGACGTCCAAACGCCTGGCGTCGCCGCGCGTAATCGCGCGCAAGACTGATCGCCCGCGCCATGCTGGCCACGGCGCCGATCGTGTTCCACGTACGCGTGATGTTGAGCATGGGCGCAACCTGGCGTACGCCGTGCGCGAGGTCGCCCACCGGCCACGCAGGCAAGCCTTCGAGGTGGATTTCCGCGGTGGGCAGTTCCTGCGTGCCGAGTTTGTCTTTCAGGCGATCGATGACCAGTTCCGGTTTGCGATCCTGGCCGTCCATTGTTTCCACGTAGAACAACGCCAGCGCTGCCGTACCGCCGTCGGCGCCTTCAGGCCGGGCGAGTGCCAAGGCCGCTTCACCGACGACGGCGGAACTGAACCACTTGCGGCCGTACAGGC
Organism: Dyella sp.; assembly: GCF_036746095.1. Taxonomy (NCBI): domain Bacteria; kingdom Pseudomonadati; phylum Pseudomonadota; class Gammaproteobacteria; order Lysobacterales; family Rhodanobacteraceae; genus Dyella; species Dyella sp. Next base: position 6,355 of record NZ_DAIOEU010000084.1, on the reverse strand, counting down.
GCCACTGACCTTCGGCATCCTGCCTTGCCACGGTTTCGGTATGGCCGACGTCGGAGCCGCCAGTGTTCTCCGTCATCCATTGCCCGGACAACCAGAACTGGCTTGCATCGCGGCTGAGGAAATGCGGCAAGGCGCGATCGATCAGCGCCCGATTGCCGGACGCTTTCAATGCCGTGACGGCGCCATCGGTCATGGCCAGCGGGCAGGTATAGAACTCGCTGGCGACGTGATAGAGGTAAGCGCGTGCGAATTCTTCCAGGCGTGCGAATTCGTGCGATTCATGGCCGGAAGCGAGGATGGCGTGGCGCGTGGTCAGTTCGGGACCTTCGAGCCAGGCCGCGGTCAATTCGATGCGGTCGACACGGCGGCCCCAGGCATCCCATTGGGTCAGCACCGGTTTGCGGCGCGTGCTGCGGCCGTTGCGTGCGAAGGCGAGCAAGGCGTAATCGCCGAGCGCGTCCAGGTCGGCATCGAGCGCGGCACGTCGATCTTTCGGCAGCACGCGATCGAGCAGGGCGGTCAGCAGGCGATCGCTGCGATACGGGTGCGCCAGTTGCGGGGCGTCTTGCAGAAATCCCATGGATGGTTACCTCGGCAAGTCTGCACCTAACCTATCAAATCCAGATCGCGCCCGTTGGTTACCCCGGATCAAGTCTGGGGCAACCCAACCTACGTGCCACGTACCTTGCGACGTTTTACGCCTGCACCAAGCGCACCGATCAGTACCAGGGCAAGCAGCACTTCCAGCAACGCGGGAATCCGTTCCTGCGCCGAACTCCAGCTTTCGGCAATGCCATGGCAGAAATAGAACAAGCTGAGTATGCCCACCCACAGCAAGGCGCGCCGCACGTTGCCAATGGCCAGGAACGGCAGCAGCAGCGGAACCACGGCGATGGCCAGCGCCAGCCATGCCGGCATGTGTTGCGGCGGAAACAGCCATGCGTACCACGCGCACTCGAGCAGGATCAGTGCCACCCACGCCGCAACACCGATGCGCAGGTGCACGCTCATGCGTCGGCCGCCAGCTTGCGCGCGGCATCTGCCAATCGCCGGCCGAGTGCGCGCGCGAGTTCGCGCTCATGTTCGCTGATGCTGTTGTCGCCCTTGGGTCCTGCCACATGGCTGGCGCCATACGGTGTACCGCCGCTCAGCGTATGGGTGAGTGCCGGTTCGGTGTAGGGAATGCCCAGCAGCAGCATGCCGTGATGGAGCAGCGGCAGCGCCATGCTCAGCAGGGTGGATTCCTGGCCGCCATGCATGGTGCTAGTGGCAGTAAACACCGCAGCCGGCTTGCCGACCAGCGCTCCACTGGCCCATTCGGCGCCGGTGCTGTCCAGAAAATGCTTCAGCGGCGCGGCCATGTTGCCGAAGCGGGTCGGGCTGCCGAGCGCCAGGCCCACGCATTCGTGCAGGTCCTGCCGGGTGACGTAAGGCGCGCCTTCCTCCGGCTCGGGCGGCTGGGCCACCTCGGTCACCGGTGCCACCGGCGGTACCTGGCGCAGGCGTGCGCGCATGCCCGCGACTTCCTCCACGCCGCGCGCGATCAGTCGGGCCAGCTGGGCGGTGTGGCCGTTGCGGCTGTAATACAGGATCAGGATGTCGTTGCTCATCAGTTTGGGCGCGGGAACAGGATGGGGTAGTGTACGGGCGAGATATAGGGATGTTGAGCAGCTGCGCGTATGAATCTGCGTTTTGACCGCCACCGCACGACGACGCTTGGCCACTTTCTGTGGCGGCGCTTTCTCGACGACAAGTGCTTCGAGACAGCTGGCGCGCTTTCGTACACCACCTTGGTTTCGCTGGTGCCGCTCACCGTGGCGGTGCTGGCCATGTTCGCGGCGTTTCCGATGTTCGAGGAAGCGCGCGATACGTTGATCAATTTCGTCTTCAGCAATTTCGTGCCGGCGGCGGGCGAAACAGTCCAGAAGGCGCTGCTGGATTTCGCCTCCAACGCGAGCCAGCTGACCGGCATCAGTATCCTGGTGATGCTGTTCAGCGCGGTGTCGATGATGATCAGCATCGAAGATCGCCTCAACCGCATCTGGAAGGTGCGCCAGCATCGCCCATGGGGCCCGCGCCTGCTGCTGTATTGGGCAGCGCTCACTCTTGGGCCGATCCTCGTCGTTGGCGGCATCGCCGTCAGTTCTTACGTCGCTGCCGTGCCGATGTTGCGCAGTGCGGGCGAGCAACTCGGCATCGGGCAGGAGCTGCTGAAGGCGCTGCCGTTCGTGGTGACCTTTCTTACCTTGTGGCTGCTGTACACGACGGTTCCCAATCGGCGCGTCAACAAGAAACACACCGCCATCGGCGCCATGCTCGGCGCGGTTCTGTTCGAGGTGGCGCGCTGGTTCTTTACGCATTACGTGCGCAGCGCGCACAACTATCAGCAGATCTACGGCGCGTTGGCGATCATTCCGTTGCTGCTGCTGTGGATTTATTTGTCGTGGGTGATCGTGATCCTGTGCGCCTCGGTCACCGCTGCGATATCCGCTTTCGAATACCAGAAACCGTGCGATGCGATGCCGGAAGGTTCGGAATTCCTCGGGCTGCTGGTGGTGTTGCGCCATTTCGTGGACGCGCAGCGCGCCGGGCGTTTCGTCGACCCCATCAGCATTCGCGAAGCCGAACCGTGCCTGCGCAGCGAAGCGATCGCAACCTATTTCGACGACCTGCAGCGCGCGCATCTGATCCACCGTGGCGAATCGGGCGGCTGGTCGCTGGTGCGCAGCCTGGATAGCACCGATCTGCTGCATGTCTACCGGCACAGTGGCTATCGCCTGCCGCTGAACCCGGCTGAGCAGGCCGCTGCCTCGGGTATCAAGCTGCCGGCGGAATTATTGTCGCTGCTTACCCGGCTGGCGCATTCGCTGGACACGACCCTCGGCACGCGCCTGGACAGGGTTTACCCTGTTTCCCCCCAGGCGCCTTCGCGGCCGGTCACCCACACGCAGGAATCGGAAACATGAAGTGGTTTGCATCATCGTTGTTGCTGGCAGCCGTCTTGCTGGCCGCCCCCGTCCACGCCGCCATGCCGGCGCAGCCCTCGATCAAGGTGACGACATTGGATGGCAAGCCATACGATCTCGCAGCCGAGCGAGGCCATTGGGTGATCGTGAATTTCTGGGCAACCTGGTGCGTACCTTGCATCAAGGAATTGCCGGATATCTCGCAGTTCGTGAAGACGCATCCGAATGTGCGTGCGATCGGCATTGCGTATGACGATACCGATCCCTCCGACATTCGGGCTTTTCTCACCAAGCACCCGGTGAGCTTTCCGGTGGCGCAGGTCACCATGGATAAGCCGTTGAAGGATTTCGACGAGCCGCTCGGCTTGCCGACCACTTACCTGATTGCGCCGGATGGCAAGGTGGCCAAGCATTTTACGGGCCCGGTCACGTCCGCTTTGCTGAGCACGGCCATCGGGAAGTGATGATGGGCGGCGTCCGCTTCGTTGTCCATGGCAAGGTGCAAGGCGTGTTCTTTCGCGCCAGCACGCGTAGTGAAGCCATGCGGCTTGGGCTGCATGGGCATGCGCGCAATCTCACCGATGGCGGCGTGGAAGTGATCGCAAGAGGAAGCGACGATGCCTTGCGCGAGCTGGAGCAATGGCTTTGGGAAGGACCGCCCGCTGCAAAGGTGACAGAAGTGATACGCAGCGATTATGACGGCGACGTGCGCGAGGGCTTCTGGGTCCTGTGAGTCGCGTAGTCTTGCAGGCTGGGTTAACGATTGCCGTCCGGAATCCTACAAATTGATATCCGCGGTGGGCCGCCCGATACGATATCGCGCGCTGATCGCCAGCACCGCGCGCCGGAAATCCGCGGCGAAGGCTGGTATGTCGAACAAGGGGTTCCTGGCGCGCTCGCGCGTGATGTGCTGCCGCAATGCCGCCAGCGCTTCCGGGTGGTTGCCTAGCGCCGTGGCCATGCCGATGAAGGACGTGTTGTCGCCCATGATCAGCTCGGGCAGCCCGAAGTGATGCAGCAAGCTCGTCACCGTGCGCGACGCCATGGTCTGGCCGGTGCGGGTCAGCACCGGGCAGCCGGCCCACAGGGCATCCGCGGCAGGTGCGCGCGAGTTGACGGGCAAGGTGTCCAGATACAGATCGACGTGCGCATAACGCGCCAGATATTCCGTATAAGTCAGGCGCGGCATGAAGATCAGCCGCTCGGGCGCAATATCGAGCGCGCACGCCGCTTGCCGCAGTTGCTCATCCGTATTGGCCGGGCCGGTGAGCAGCCACAGCACGCTGTCCGGCACCTGTTGCAGGATGAGCATGCAGCGGGCGAACACGCCGGGATTGATCGCCTGCGTCTCGTTGAAGCAGGCGAATACGATGCCTTGCTCCGGCAAGCCGCAGGCCGATCGCGACGGCACGTCCGCCTGCACCCGTGCAGGATCGTTCGGCTGGTGGCAACGCGGCAGGCGAATCACTTTCTCGCTGACGTGTTCGCGCAATTCGGACGGCAACGTGATTGCGTCCGTCAGCAGGTAATCCATCCATGGCGCGCCGGAGCTGCCGACATAGCCCAGCCAGCCCACCTGGATGGGCGCGGGGCATAAGGCCATCAGCTCTGCGTTGCCGCGGCTGCGATAGCCATTGAGGTCGAACAACACTTCGATCGCCGTGGCGTGAATGCGTTGCGCAACCTGGACGCGGTTCAACGTGGACACATCATGCAACGTCGCCGCAGCCGCGAGCCGGCGACGTACGCTGCTGCCATCATCGGGCGTGGTGGCAAACAAATGGATGTCCAGATCGCTATCGGACAAGGCCTCGATCATGGCGACGAGGTGCTGGCCGAAAGCGGATTCGTTCAAGCCCTCGGTGAGCATGCCCACGCGGACGGGGGTGTCCGGCATCGGCAGGGCGTGGCGCAGATTCAGTTGCGGGCGGAACGTGGCGGCATGGTTTTCGATGAGTGAGGCATAGTTCTTTGCGCATTGCAGTTGCAGAGCGGCATCGACGTCTTCGCTCAGGAGCGCAAACGGATGGACACCCGCATGGTCCTCGGAAACAGCCTGGATGACGCGCTCGCTGAGTGCGTCGATGTCTCGCCAGCGACACAGGCGCCGGCGCACAAACAGCAATTGCGCCATCACCGGCACCGAATCGGGTGCGCGTGCCAGGGCTTCGGCAAAGGCATCGTGGGCGGCGATGAGCTCACCGGCTTCGTCCAGCATCAACGCAGCCTGGAACACGTGCTGCACATTGCCAGGCGCCAGCTTGCCGGCCTGCAACAGTGATGCGGCGCCTTCCTTGGGCTTGCGTTGCAAGTGCAGCAGATGCCCGAGCATCGCGTGGGCGACCTCCGTATTCGGCGTTTGCTGCAACACCTGGCGCACCAGGGACTCGGCCTCTGCATAGCGCCCCAGTTCCATTTCCGCGCCGGCGAGGTTGAGGCGCAAGGCCGGATGCTGCGGCATGCCCTGTAAGGCCTGCGCAAAGGCATCGCGTCCATGCACATGCTGGCCGGTGGCCATGTAGGCCGTCCCCAATGCCTGCAGCAATGCCGGATGTCCCGGTGCTTTGAGCAACGCCTTCTGCAAGCGCTCGATGGCCGCGCCGATACGGCCGTCGGCCATCGCGAGGCTGGCGAGATTGCACTGCAGCTCGATGTCGTTGGGTGCGAGTTCCGCCGCGCGATTGAGTGCCGTTTGCGCATCGCGCCGGCGACCCACGCGCAACAAGGCGATGCCGTGCAAACGAATCAACTCGGCCGATACCGGGAATTGACGCCGTGCCATCGCCGCGAACTGGGCCGCGTCTTCGTTGGCTTCGCGCTGCAGCAGCTCGCCGAGCTTTTGCAGGATGGCGGTGATGTCGGTCGGTACGGCGTCGGTCATGGGCTGGCGGCAGTGAAGCAAATGAAAGAAGCCCGCCATCAGCGCCGGCATGATGAGCTGCTACGACTGGCCCCTGTAATACAGCTTGTAGCTTAGATTACCCCGAACCGCGGCCATCAATGGCCGGCGAGCGATTTCAACTCGTCCGCCTGATGCTCCCTGGTCAACGAGCCGAACAGCTCGTCCAGCTGGCCTTGCATGACGTCCGGCAAGTTGTGCAGGTCCAGGCCGATGCGGTGGTCGGTGATCAGGTTGTCCTTGTAGCGATACGTGCGAATGCGCTGGCTGCGATCGCCGGTGCCCACCTGCAGGCGCCGCGACTGCGCCTGTTCGGCGGTCTGCTTGGACTGCGCCTCGTCGAGCAGGCGCGCCTTGAGCAGGCTCATCGCACGGGCGCGGTTTTTGTGCTGGCTGCGTTCGTCCTGGCATTCCACCACGATGCCGGTGGGCAGATGCGTGATGCGGATCGCCGAATCGGTCTTGTTGACGTGCTGGCCGCCGGCGCCGG